>CALWZE010000089.1 GCA_944385925.1 uncultured Clostridia bacterium | reverse complement strand
CACAAAATGCAACACAATCGCAAATAGATCGCGTATTTTCGGCCATTTTACTGATATACTGACGGGTTCGATTCCCGTCATCCGCTCCAAAAAAGCCCATGACATCAAATACTGATGCCATGGGCTTCTTCTTTGCATCAGCCCATTTCATGGGCACTCAGCACGTTGCGCATAAAAAAATAATTTTTGATTTTTACTGTTTCTTTATCTATATCGGATACAGGTTGCTGTTTTGCAAACTACCAAAGTGCCTCAGCGCATTATCCAATCTGCCAAGTAGGATTTCCGTACTTTTCCCCTTTCATTCTATTCATGCACACGCATTGAATTATGAAAGTTTTTGCCTGTTCGAACCATTGCAAACAACTTTCGCCGAAATTCCAATTTACCAAAAATTCTTCATGAAACAGCAATTTTCGCATGTTGACCCCATCATCATTTTCAATTATAGTGATATTCGAAACAGGGACGGCAGTGCGTAACGCTTCGGGCGTATAGCTGGGGGCATCGACAGATGCATCAGTAGCACGCACGAGGCCCCTGTTTCTTTACTTAGCAATACCGGACCTGCATATTATGCTTTGTAATCGCTGATTAGGAATTGAGAGAACAACCAATGTCTTCGTTGACATTTGCCTGTTGCGCTTCCCGCAGATTTTGTTTGCAGGTCAGCGAAGCGCCCATGTAATGCGCACCGATTCCTGCACAACAACGTCATCAGGCTGTATATTCAGCGCTGCACGACTAAAAGGCATAGCCGTCGCGCCAAACACGGTTGAGGAGTTTGCCGCACCGCTTCCCGGCTGATTTTCAATGTGCAGTATTTCCCCCAGCATCGTACGGCTTGCCTTAGCCAGAACGCTTGCGTTTTGATAAGCGGCAGCCGTTGCCTTTGCAAGCGCTTTATATCTTAAGGCCTCAATGTTTTTTACTGTGAAATGAATGGTAATCTCCGGTGCAGCGCCACATTGGGTTAACGCTGTCACAATCTGTGCAAGCAGCTGCATGGACATGGCAAAAGACACTTTCAGGTTGTGTACGCAGCGAAAGCCCGAAATTCTTTGTCCTGCACGTCCAGGGTTTGCCGTCGGCTGGTCATACTCGGTATCAATCGCAAAATGGGTCGTTTTTATCTGTGCCCGCTCGAACCCCAGCGGAATGACGGCAGCAATCACCCGCTCAAAGCGGCCCTCGCTTTCCTCAATTGTTAAAGAATAATCCGCGCTCCTGGACACCAGCCCGATTCCCAGTTCTATGGTGTCCGGCATGGCGCTTTCCTGATCTGTGCCAATAATTGTGATTGTTTTCTCCATGATTTGTTATTTCCTTTCCAGCTCTCCTTCGACTTTGTGATTTTGCGGCATCAGGGTCACTTCAACCAATTCGGTTGGATTAAATATTCTCGGAATTATATATTGCGTTGCCAATCCACGGCTGACGATCATCGCGCTTTTATTGTTCAGCTGATAATATCCGCCCGCAAAGCGCGGAAAGATTCCCTGATTCGGTGCAAAAACGCCGTTAATAAGCCCCGGTATCCGCCATTGACCCCCATGTGCGTGCCCGCACAAAGTCAGATCAAACCCATGTGCGGCATATTTCTGTGCATATTCCGGCCGGTGAGAAAGCAGCACTGAAAATCTTGCGTGCGCACAGGATTTTGCTCTTTCGGCTAATCTGTTATTGAATTGCCTGGCGTCTTTCCATGGATCGGAAACACCGCATAAACAGAGATCTTTTATGAAAACCGTCCGGTCGTTCAGTTCCTGTGCACCGCATTTCTGCATCATCTGCCGCTGCGCTTTTTCAGTGTCATGGCGCAGTTCGTGATTCCCGCTAATCCAGTAAACAGGACAAATTGCGCAGAGTTTGCGCAGGAAATTCTCAAGACCATCAACAGGCAAATAATCGCGCACATTGTCTCCTGTAAAAACTATCAAATCCGGATTCAGCCCGCGTATGTGCGCTAAAAGCCGCTCATTTTCGACACCGAATTCATTTCCATGCAGGTCTGCAATCTGAATGATGCGCACTTTTTGGCTGATTTTATCAGAGTGTACGAAATATTTTCTAACAGTCAGCCGCCTGCCTGTTAAAAGCAGTACAAAGTAACATGCAGCAGCCGCAATCACGATGATTCCGCCTAGCACCGGAGACCTCCTTTGAAGTTTTGATAATTTTAACATAGTCATTTGAGGCAAATCTATCGTTCTTTGTAAACAATACGGGTTTGAATCCAGCCAAAATGTCATTCTTTTGCAACCAATTTCTGACTTATTCACAACTGACAGTAATTATAGAAGCCTTATATGGTTGGATTAACAAATTTCTGCACAAAACTTGCACTTCGACTGTTTATATATTATAATTGTAAAAATTCTGGAGTTCTGTTGATTGATCGAAATAAATCAGTCTTGCAGAATCCGAAAGAAAAATTTGGAGGAATCAAAGAATGAAAAAGCTTTTGTGCCTCATTCTTGCTCTCGTCGTTGCGATGACCATGTTCGCCTGCGGCAGAGGTCAGGAAACACCAGACACGACCGAAGACCCCGCTGCGGAAGAGGGCTATAAGATCGGTATTATCACCGGTACCGTTTCCCAGGGCGAGGAAGAGTATCAGGCTGCGCAGGAAGCACTTGCTACCTACGGCCCTGAGAAAATCGTCACCACCACCTATCCGGATAACTTCTCCACCGAGACCGAAGCGACTATCGCTCAGGTTGTTGGTCTTGCCAGTGATCCGCTTGTAAAGGCCATTGTTTTTGTTCAGGCTGTTCCGGGCGCTTCTGCCGCGATCGATAAGGTTCGCGAGACCCGTCCCGACATGCTCTTCATCGCGGGCGTTCCGGGTGAGGATCCTGCTGTTATCGCCAGCAAGGCGGACATCGTTCTGCAGCCGGATGAGATCGCTGAAGGCCGCGAGATGGTTCTGCAGGCTGAAAAGCAGGGCGCTAAGACCTTTGTTCACATTTCCTTTGCCCGTCACCTGAGCTATGCGACCATCGCTGCGCGCCGTGACGGCCTGATGGCTACCTGCGAAGAGCTCGGCATCGAGTATGTCGAGGCGACCGCCCCGGATCCCACCGGTGATGCCGGTGTTCCGGGCGCACAGCAGTGGATCATCGAGAACGTTCCGAAGTATGTCGCTGAGTATGGTAAGGACACCGCTTTCTTCAGCACCAACTGCTCCATGCAGGAGCCGCTGATCCGTGCCGTTGCCGAAGAGGGTGCGATTTACCCGCAGCCCTGCTGCCCGTCCCCGTTCCACGGCTTCCCGGCTGCTCTGGGCATTGAGGTTACCGGACATGAAGGCGATTGCGACTACATGCTCGAGCAGATCACCCAGAAAGTTGCCGAGTATGGCAACACCGGTCGTATGTCCACCTGGCCCGTTCAGGTCAACAAGACCATGATCGAAGCAGGCGTTGCGTATGCGATCGAGTACTGCGAAGGCCGCACCAACGGCAAGGTTGACGACGAGGTCTTCCTCAAGTGCCTCACCGACGCCGCCGACGGCAATGCGCCCACCGTCAGCAAGTACAACGACGCTGCAACCGGCGAACTGAGCAACTACTGGATGCTCCTGTGGCCGTACTACACTTTCTAATCGAAATCGAATGCTGAGCAAGCCGTCGACCGGCGGAAATGCCGGTCGACGGCTTTTTTGCAAAAAAATGCCCGTCTGTGGCGGAAAAAATCCGCCTCCAGACTTGTATTACATATAGAATTAAGCTATAATAAGTAGAACCCCCGTGTACCCGGGCCTGCAAATCAACAGCAATGACCATCCCTATTTTCAGGCCGAGCTTTGTTTGCAGGCTTTTTTGTTGTCTAAAAAGCAGTCAGACTACAGGGCACATAAATTCACACGCGTAAGGGGAAGAAAGAATCTGCACAGGAGGGAAGCATTTTGGGCGAGGCACCATATGTGCTTAAAATGGACGGAATATCCAAAGAGTATTTTGGAAACCGCGTTCTGGATAACGTCTCTCTCTCGGTCAAGCCGGGCGAGATTCATGCGCTGATGGGCGAAAACGGAGCCGGAAAATCCACGCTCATGAATATTCTGTTTGGAATGCCGGTTATCCACAATACCGGCGGTTTTACAGGGACCATTGAAATCGACGGAGAACCCGTCAAAATTGACAGTCCTCAGAAAGCGATGGAACTGGGAATTGGCATGGTTCATCAGGAATTCATGCTTATCCCCGGTTTCACCGTGACCGAGAATATCAAGGTTGGTCGTGAAATCACCCAGCCAACAGTTGCCAGCCATATTTTCGGCAAAAGCCTTGAAAAGCTGGACACCAAGGCAATGGCAAAGGACGCTCGCAAAGCGTTGGACACCATCGGTCTGAACATCGAGGAATATGTGCTTGTCAAAGGCCTGCCTGTCGGCTACATGCAGTTTATCGAAATTGCCCGTGAGATCGACAAAAAAGGGGTCCGTCTGCTGATTTTCGACGAGCCGACTGCGGTTTTGACCGAAAGCGAGGCCGCAAGGCTTCTGGATACGATGCGGGTAATCGCCTCCAAGGGCATCGCCATTATTTTCATCACCCACCGTCTGGACGAGGTCATCGAGGTTACCGACAGCATCACCGTTCTGCGCGACGGCCAGTTTATTGCCAAAGCGCAGACCAAGGATACCAGCGCGGTAAAGATTGCTGAAATGATGATCGGCCGAAAAGTTGAAAAGCTGTTTGACGACGATAAGCCGGATACCCGCACCCTTTCAGATGACGATGTCATTCTCAGTTTGCGCAACCTTAAGGTGGACATGCCGGGTGAAAAGGTCCGGGATGTAAGTCTTAACGTGCGCCGCGGCGAGGTTTTCGGAATCGGCGGCCTTGCCGGCCAGGGAAAACTGGGTATCCCCAACGGCATCATGGGCCTTTGCCCTGCCGAGGGCGAGGTGATTTTTGACGGAAAGCCGCTCGATCTTAAAAAGCTCGGAGAAGCGCTTCGTCTGGGTATCGCTTTCGTTTCGGAAGACCGGCGCGGCGTAGGCCTGCTGCTGGATGATTCTATCGAACAGAATATCGTGTTTTCTGCCATGCAGGTAAATGGTAAGTTCCTGAAGAATTACGGAATCGCCAAACTGTATGACGGTAAGGCAGGCCGTGCGCATGCCAATGAAATGATCCGTGAGCTGGACATTCGCTGCACCGGCCCGACGCAGGCAGCCGGCAGCCTTTCCGGTGGTAACCAGCAGAAGGTCTGCATCGCCCGTGCGCTTACGCTCAGCCCGAAGCTCCTGATCGTCTCCGAACCGACCCGTGGTATTGATATCGGTGCCAAAAAGCTGGTTATTGAGCTGCTTGCCAAACTGAATCGTGAGCAGGGCATGACCGTCATCATGGTCAGTTCCGAATTGACCGAGCTGCGCAGTCTGTGCGACCGAATCGCGATCGTATCGGAAGGCGTTGTGCACCGCATTATGCGCCCGGATGACTCTGACGCCGCCTTTGGCCTTGCAATGTCCGGCGCCAAAATGGAAGGAGGGGCGGAACAGTGAAATCCAAACTGAAAAGCGCATATCAGGCAATCGGGCTTCCCCGCCTGATCATCTCCGCATTTTTCCTGATCGTCCTGATCATGGCCGGCGTTTACAATATCGGTATCCCCGCTTTGCTGGGCGACGTGCTGCGCCGCTGGGGAATGTACGGTGTGCTGGTGCTCGCCATGGTTCCTGCGATCCAGTGCGGTATCGGCCCCAACTTCGGTATCAGCCTCGGTATCGTGTGTGGTCTGTTCAGTTCTCTGATCGCAATCGAGCTGAATATCGCGGCGCTTCCCTGCTTTGCCTCGACGCCTGTTCTTGGACAGTGGTGCTCGATGCTGTTCGCAATGGTGCTCGGCGCGCTGATTGCCTGGTTTGTCGGCGTAGCTTATGGTCTGCTTCTTAACCGTGTAAAAGGTTCTGAAATGACCGTATCCACCTATGTCGGTCTGTCGATCATTGCCTTTATGAACATCCTGTGGGTTACTCTTCCGTTCAAGAGCGGCGACATCAAGTGGCCGATCGGCGGTGAAGGCGCCCGCAATACCATCAGCCTTGAGAATTCCTTCGGTGAGCTGCTGAACAAAACCGGTGGCTTTTACCTGATCGGCAGCGAAGAAAGCGGCGGCCTTTTCATTCCTACCGGCCTGCTTGTCTTTTTCTTCCTCATGTGCCTGCTGATCTATCTGTTTATGAGAAGCAAAACCGGTAAGGCTATGACTGCTGCCGGCGCGAACCCGAATTTTGCGCGCGCAAGCGGAATTAACGTTGACAAAATGCGCATTTTAGGCACCGCGGTTTCTACCTCCCTGGGTGCTGTCGGTATTATCACCTATGCGCAGGCCTTTGGTTTCCTGCAAATGTACAACGCGCCCCTGATGATGGGCTTCCATTGTGTTGCAGCGATTCTGATCGGCGGCGCATCTATTTCCAAAGCCCGCATTTCCCATGTTATTATCGGCACTTTCCTGTTCCAGGGCCTTCTTGTTATCGCTCTTCCGGTCGCCAACAAAGTACTGGTCGGCACCGACCTGTCGGATATCATGCGTATGATTATCTCCAACGGTATCATCATCTACGCCCTGACCAAAGCGAAAGGAGGCACGGCAAGCAATGAAGAATAAAAACAATTTAGGCGAATCACTGAATAACGCTATGCGCAGCCTCTGGAACAACAAGGTTGTTGTGATGTTTGTGGTCTTGTGCGTGTTCGGCATCGCTACTTCCGGAAAATCGGTCTCGCATACCGTGACTGAGGTATTCACTCGCTTTGGTCGTAATGCGTTTCTGGTTCTCGCACTGATCATTCCTGTTCTTGCCGGATTGGGCTTGAACTTCGGTATCGTCGTTGGCGCAATTGCTGCCCAGATCGCCATTTTCTGGGTCGTTTCCTGGGGCTTCACCGGCGTCACCGGCCTGCTCATGTGTGTGTTGATCTGCACGCCGCTTGCCATCCTGTTTGGCTGGCTGGTCGGCAAGCTGTACAACAAGACCAAGGGCAGTGAAATGATCACCGGCATGATTCTCGCCTATTTTGCAGACGGCCTGTATCAGTTCCTGTTCCTGTTTTTGATCGGCGGCGTTATCCCGGTCAACAATCCCACCCTGATCATCAACGGCGGTGTCGGTGTAAAAAACACCATCGACCTGACCGGCAACATCAAGTATGCACTCGACACGATCAGCATGCTTTCGATTATCCAGGTGCTTTACATCATTCTGGCTGTTATCACGGCAGCCAAATTGATCTCCCGCCTGGTTAAAAAGCGCGAGCTTCATTTGAAATCCCTTCTTCTGCGCTTTGCTGCCGCAACCGTTGTTTTCGCGCTCACCTTTGTGCCGGCTGTTCAGACCTTCCTCGGCCAGGACCGTCTGCTTCTGCTCAACGCAGTTGAGCTTGCCTGCCTGGGTGCTGCACTGTTCGCTGTTTACCTGCTCCTCAAGGGCATGGTTGGTGAAAAGAAGCCGTTTGCGCAGTGCTACAAGCGCCCTGTTGCCCTTGCAATTGTTGCCGGTATCGTTTATGCATTGACTTATGTCACCGCAATTTTCCAGATTCTCATTGCGGTTTCCCTGCCGGTATGCACCTACCTGCTGATTGCAGTTATCTGCTTCTTCAACCGCTGGATTTTGAGCACCAAACTCGGCCAGGATATGCGCACGGTCGGTCAAAGCCGTACAGTGGCTAACTCGGCCGGCATTAACGTGGACAAGACCCGCATTATCGCCACCTGCATCTCGACGGTGCTTGCAAGCTGGGGACAGCTGATCTATCTGCAAAACCTCGGCACATTCCAGACCTATGGTGCACACTCCATGGTCGGACAGTACGCGATTGCTTCCCTGCTTGTCGGCGGCGCAAGCGTACAGAAAGCCAATAACAAACAGGCTATTCTCGGCGTCGTCCTCTTCCACACTTTGTTCGTGGTCGCGCCGCTTTCCGCCAGCAACCTGTTCGGAAGCGCCCTGATCGGTGAATATTTCCGTGTGTTTATCTGCTATGGCGTTATCGCACTGTCTCTGGCAATGCATGCCTGGAAGGTTATTGCCAAAAAGAAAGAGGAAAAAGCGCAATCGGACGCTGCACCTGCTGAGTCATAAGGTTGTTTTATCAAAATAACCGTTTTTAAAAAGAGCGCAAAGCCAAAATCGGCTTTGCGCTCTTACTTTGTCTTATGCTTTAATACTATAACCTTCCCCAGCTTTGTGGTTATCAAAGATTTGTTCTTATCAGATATAGATTATTAAATGAATCATATTTGCACTACTTCCTTATACGAAAAAAATTATGAAACAACCAGAACCCGCAATTAAATTAGCTTCCCTGAAAATCCCTGCGCAGATCACTTCTCAAAATACACTAACAAGGAGAAATGACACAAAGGATAGATTGAGGCCCCCAAAAAAGCAAAAACCTGGTCGATAATTTTTTCAGGAATTAATAATCTGTCTATTTCTAAAAGCGGCTGCCGAATGATTTTTTGCATATCCGACTGCACCGTGAGCGATGGAACCTTTTGCAGCCTACTGGAGATTTTGAGAAAAATATGCTACTCTTATGATTAGAAATTTGTAAGCAGGAGGACCGTATGACCTTTTCAGAAATGGCTCGGACACGGCAAAGCTGCCGCCGTTTTGATTCCCGTCCGGTTGAACAGGAGAAACTTGAACGCATTGTAAATTCAGCCCGACTGGCACCCTCAGCCTGCAATTCCCAGCCTTGGCGCATGACTGTCATTCATCGTGAACACATGCCTGATTTTGCAAAATGCCTGCAAAATATGGGCATGAATAAATTCACTTCAAATTGCCCAGCATTCATTGTTATTAATGAAGAAGCCATGAACCGCACTGCAAAAATAGGCGGCCGGCTTCTTAAACAGCACTATGCTTCCTATGATATCGGAATTCTTACTGCGCACCTGTGCTTTGCCGCTATGGAAGAAGGATTGTCCAGCTGTATTGTCGGATGGTTTGATGAAAAAGCGATTCAAAAAATGATCGGTCTGGACCCCGCCAAAAAGGTCTGCCTTGTGCTTTGCCTTGGATATGCTGTACCCGAAGATACTTTAAGGCCTAAAGTGCGCAAAGATCTTTCCGAAATCGTCAAATTTCTTTAATCCGTGATGGGAACATAATGAACAAAAAAGCCAAAATATTCTATTTTATCGCACTCGGCGCACTGCTTATATTCGAACTGTTAAGCCTGCTGACAGGATTGAGTGCACAGACTCAACCCTTTTTGTTCGAAACAATGGCCATATTTATCTTTTTACCCCTCACAATAGCGTTGTGGACAGATTATCGCCTGCGAATCGTGCGGCCGGTATGGTTATTTTTGCTTGCCGCTCTGACCAGCCTGTTCTGTGCGATGCATTTTTATCTGCTGATTCTCCTTCTTGCTTAGTTATAATCACTGCTAACACGGCTTGTTGACGGCCTGCTTCACTCGAAATTTGAACTTTAATTTTCTTTGAGAAACAATTTTTCCAGTTAAACAGATCATTCCCCTATGCAATAAACGAAAAGCGCCCCTTCAAAGGGGCGCTTTTTATTTAACAGTTCTGTTATAGCAGCTCAGGTCTTCTGTGCTGCCTTGCTTGAACCCGGCTTTTTACGCTTCAAAAAGCCTGACAGCCACCCAGCCGCAATCTCGAAAGCGCCGGCAGTTCCGGCTGCAGCGAACAGCAGGATAAGCGGGCCCGCCGAGGAGAGATAGAGCAAATAGGTACCGATCTGAAAGCTGACCGCTTCGATGTAACTCACAATGCCAATCCGAAGCAGAATGGACAGGAATACGCCCAGGAACAGTATCGCGCCGAGAGTCTGTGCGCCGGTCTGTTTTTTCCGCATCTCTCGGATCGCCCGGGCGATCCAGACACCCAAACACATCAGGGCAAGTGCAAGCATGGGGATAATCAGCGCCTGGTAAATCCGGGTCACCTTGCGCATCTGCATCTCAGCATCCCGCTGCTCGACCGTGTACATCGCCGCGCCGGTGTCCGGGCTGACCATGGTGCTCAGGTCGTTGTGCAAAAATGCCTTCATCTCCTCCGCCTGCTCCTGCGGCGCAGTGCTTAATCCGGCGAGTCCGGTGGTCTGCTCAAATCCAAGCAGACAGCGAACCGAGTTTCCAAACTCCCCCAACGTCGGCGAAAGGTACGCACTGTGCCAGGGCATGACCGTCGTGCTCTTTTTGCCGCCGCTGTGTTCCAGCGCCCCGCTGTCACAGGCTGCGTTAATCGCGTCCGCAAGCTCGCGATAAAAGTTGCGGGCAGTCACCGCGTCGGCATAATATCCCGCCTCCGAAACCGCTACCCGCAGCGCCCAGTAAAAGCCTCCGCTGTTAAATTCCTCTGTTTCCGGGAAACCGTATCCGCCATACAGCGCAGGATTCTCAGCAATGACCTGCTCAATCTCGGCATAAAGCGGCACAGCCGCCGCAACCTTGTCCCGTGTCTGTTTGCAGACCAGAATTTTCTGTTCGTGTACCCCGTCCGTATCGCAGCGCAGAAGTGCGCCGACCGCGTCCTCAAACTCGCTTGAGGTGAAATCGCTGACAATAAAGCGCCCGTAATGGGTGTAATTCTGCCAGCAATACAGGCCGATGCAGACAAGGCAAACCGCGAGCGAAAGCGCCGGCATCGCAGCGCGAGCCAGCTTCTGCCGAAGGGTAAACTGCTTTTGCAGCAGCAGTACAATAAGATACGCAAGTGCCGCGCAAATGGCGAAAGGAAGCAGCCAGACGCCGTCTTCCCGGGTCAGCCACGCCGTCCCGAGTCCAAGCCCCGCAAGCAGCGCAAAGCCGATTGATTTCCAGGCACGCTCCTTCAGCCGCAGCCCGAACCCGAGCATTCCCGCAAAAAACAGCAGACAGAGCGAGGGAAAGATATTGTCCCGGTAGACGCGCAGGGTAAACTGCGCCCAGCTGTAGGGACTCATCCAGAGCGCCGCAAAAACCGGCACACACCACTGCTTGCGCTTAAACAGCGGCGCGACCGCCCAGGCCGCCGCAATACAGGCGACGAGATACAGCAGCTGGCCCCCTTGCAGGTAGGGGATCTCCAGTTCGGAGAGCGCGGCGAGCCAGACCGAGAAAAACATATGCTTGCTCAGGGTCTTCCAGCTGTACTCCCCCAGCCACTCCCCTTTGGAGATGCTGACGGCGCTGTCGTACATCAGGGTATCGTCGATCGGCGCATAGGAGGAAAAGTAACCTTCCACCATCTGATTGCCGGTCAGCTCGAGCTTGAAAAAGACAAGCAGCACGGCTGCGAGGATCAGCAGCAGCCACACCGCGGCGGAAATCATTTTTTTGCGCTTATCGATCATATTGGATTTTCTCCACCGATTCCACAAGATATTTCTGGTTGCGGAACACAAGGTCCACAATCAGCGAGAGATATTTGATCACAAAGGTAAAGAGCAGGAAAACGCCGAAAAAGCAGGCGGACAGCAGCAGCATGGTGGTTGTCCAGCCCTCGATCGGCTTTCCGGCGCAGTAAATGACGACCGTGTAAATTACGCTGAACAGCGCGACGCCGAGCATCGCGATCGCAATGCCGAGACTGAGCCTGTAGGCCGCGTTGGTATAAAGCGCGAGCGCATCGATCGCCTGGGCCGCGCGGTATTCCCGCGGCGCACTGTAGACGCCCTGCGGCGCATACCGAACGTTCGCAAGCCGCAGCCCGGACGCCGCATAAGCCGCCTTGCGGTAAGGCATACAGGGATTGATGGCGTGCAGCCGGTTGATCGCGCGGCGGGAGAGGATGTGGAAGCTGTCGGTAGACAGCCGGTATTCGCTGTGGGCGCTTGCATTGAACAGCCCGTAAAACAGCCGCGAAGTGAGTTTCGCCGGTTTATTCGGACAGGCGGAGACGATGTCGTAGCCCTCCTGCCCCTTCTGATAACATTCAAAAATCAGAGACGGGTCATACGGGATGAGGAGGCTGTCAAATTCAAAGACATAATCACCGATCGAGATGTCGATGCCCGCATTCATGCAAAGCTCGACCCCCTGCCGCACGCTCATGTTGACCAGAGTCACCGGGACGTTGTTGTCCCCCGCACTGTAGTTGCGCACCTCGTCCGCCGCCGCGCGGCAGGCGTCGTTAACGCAGATGATCTCGTATTTTTCAAAATGCGCCGATAGTTCGGCGTTGATCATGTCCAGAAAGGGGCGCACCAGCGCCGGGTCGCTGCCCAGATAGGCGACGGCGGACACGAAATTTTTTTCTTTATCCTGTTTCATCCAAGCACCTCGTCCAAGTCATAGATGGTGTTGATCTTGCCGGAAAAGACGCTGACCAGCGTCGGTTCTTCGCTCAGGGTCCGCACCAGAGTCGGGCGGCTGTCGTCGATCTCGGCAGCGCGCAGGATCGGCTTCATCGAGAAATGGGAGCGCAGATATTCAAAGCCATACTCCGGCCGCAGATATTTTCGCGCAAGCTGGCTCATGTAGGGGTAGGCGCTCTGCGGCTTTGCGGGGCAGAAATCGCAGTTTTGCAGCTGATCGGGGGAACACTGCAGGTTGCGCTGCTGGCAGCGGAAGGACGGCAGCGGATCATAGCAGGTGACGTGCGGCGTAAAGGTGACCGAGGTCAGCGAGTGCAGGCCGGTTTTACCGAAAGGCATGATCGAGAAAAAGGGCCCGTCCATCACCGTGATGCCGACATTTTTAAGCGGCTCGGCCACCGTGCACAGAATGATCTCGCACAGCTCGTATTTGATGGGCAGCGGCGGCAGCTCCAGCATCTTCAGAATCTGGTTGGAGCTTGCATAGGTCGCATTGAGCAGGAAAGGCGTCTCAAAGGTTTCGCCGCCCGCACATACCACATAAACGCCGCCTTCTTTGCGGATTGCAGTGACCGGACAGCTGAAACGGAATTCCACCCCTGCATGGCCGCTGGCCTGCGCAAACATCTTGTCCGCCATCAGCTTGGCGTCAAAGGTATATTCAGTGGTCAGGAAGGTGCCGTCGCACATTCCGTCCTGAAAATAGCGGTCGTTGGGCAGCACGTCGCAGCGGATATTCGCCGCCTTGCAGAAGCGGATAAACTCGGCGGCGTTGGTCCAGCTGTATGCGGCACTGGTCGCGTAGACCTGATCGAACTCCCCGTTGATGCAGTCGCCGTAATCGGCGCAGAAGCGGTTAAAGTAATTGGCCGATTTGATCGCTGTCGAGAAGCTGCGCGGGTAGTGGTAACCCATATGCACCCGCGCCTGATTGACAAAGGTCGCGCGCAGGAAGGGACTCTCGTCCGCTTCCAGCACCAGCACCCGCTGGCCCTGTGCGCCGCAGCGGATGGCGGCGTACATCCCATAGATGCCCGCGCCGATGATGATTTTGTCGTATGTGTTGTGCACGATCCCTCTCCTTTATGGGTTATAGCGCCCAATCGCATTGGCAAACAGCACCTTGAGCAGCTGGATGTTGCCGCGAATGGGGCTGATCTTGGTCGGCGTCTTGCCGGTTGCGGGATATTCCCGCCGCACCGGCACCTCACAGGCCTTCATCCCGCATTTTGCCCAGCGGGTGCTGAGATAGGCAAGCAGCTCATAGCCGGAGAAAATATCCCGGAGCGGCTGCACCCGCGCGTCCTCAAGATAGCGGCGGCTGTGCGCGCGAAAGGCGTTGGTCGTGTCGGTAAACCTCTGCCCGGCTGTCAGAGAGATGACCGGTGCGTGAATGAGCTTCACCGCGAGCAGCCGGGAAGCGGGGGTATTGACCGCCTGACCGCCCGGCACGAACCGGCTCCCCTGTACGAAGTCATAGCCGGCTTGCAGCTTCTCCAAAAACAGCGGCACGCTCTCAATGCTGTCCTTGTTGTTTCCGTCGATGGTTAAAATGCCGTCATAGCCCTTTTGCAGCGCCCACCAGATGCCGGTGCGCAGCTGCGCGCCCTGCTTTCCCGGCCCCCGCTTCACCAGCAGCGCGTTCACACCAAGCGACCGCAGCAGCGCGGCGTCGGTGCTGCCGTCTGTGCTGCCGCCGTCGCACAGCACGATGTCGCACAGCCGGTCGATTCCGGCTGCCTGCGCGCGTGAAAGTTCTTTTTTGATCCGCTCTCCCTCGTTGATGATGGGGATGAGCAGAACATATCTGCTTTTCTTTTCCGCAAACTGCGCAGCGTCAAAATCCGGCACGCCCGCAAGCTCTCTGTATTCCGTCATCCAAACACCTCGGCAACATAATCCAATACTTCACACACAACCTCATAGGGCTGGGCTTTCATCTCAACCGACACAAAGCCCCCGTATCCCTGCGCCCGCAGCAGCGCCGCAAGTTCCCGATGAACCGGCCTTTTCTCGATTGGCGCAAGGCCCGGTTCGCTGATGTGGATATGGCTGACCTTGTGCAGATTCTCCGCAAGCGGCGCAAGGGTCTCCCCGTTGGTCAGCAGGGTGCCGAGATCGAAATTTACCGCGATCCCTTCCCCGCAAAGGCCCGCGACCCGGAAAGCCTCGCTTGTCGTATTCATGAAGTTGGTGCCGTAGACCGGCGGGTTGGCCTCCAGCGCGATCACGCAGCCATGCTGCGCGGCATAAGCGCCGATTTGTTTAAAAAAGTCAATTGCGACGCCTTCCTGTCCGCCCTGCGGAATCGACCTGTTTTTAGGGCAGCCGAACACAAGGCTCGGGCAGCCGACAGCGCACGCGAAATCCACCGCGCGGCAGGTGTATTCCGCGAGTGTTTCCCGCTCCTGCGGCGAGCCGAACACCTTTTCGCTTCTGCCATACCATATGGATTGCATGCTCGGAATACACAGCCCGTATCTTTCGAGTAGCTGTCCGGCAAGCGCTGATGCCTGCTCGATATTTTCATAGGGCGGTGCGGGAACCAGACGGGTCGGCGCGATTTCCAACCCCAAATAACCGCGCATGTGAAGGGCCTCGCTGACCCGCTCGTCATCCGCGGCCTCCCAACCGATATTGGACGCTGAAAGCTTCATTCGTTTCTCCATTTCCGCCTATTTTTCAAGCAGCTCGCCGCTTAGCACCCCTTGCTTGATCTCGGCCAGAATGCTTTTGCGGTCATAAAGATACCCGTCGCGGCCGCCAAAAGCCTCGGCATAAACAGAACGCCAGTCGTAGTGCACCGGCTTTGCAGCAAGCTCGTTGCGGAATTCCCCGCCCCGCACCTCGGCATAGACTTCGGCCGCGCTGACCGGCTCGCTGGAGATATTGAGCAGCGGGATGTTCAGCGCAAGCACCTTTTGGATATCCCGCCAGAGATTCGCGAGATTGTAAAACTGGTAAACCGCGCGGCTGTCGGTAAAGCAGAGGGAATTGAAGTCGTTGTGCGCAAAAAAGTCCCGCAGCGCCGCGGCCTGCTTCGCCTCCATCCTGCGCAGCTTGTAAAAGCCGTTGTCCGCCAACTCATAAGCCGGGCCCACCAGCGGCGAGCAGGCGCAAAGCTGCTCGTACTTGTCCGGTTTGAGCATAGACGGCACGAGTGTCATGAGATCATAGATGAAATTTTTCTTCATCCCGCGGCCGAACAGTCCCGGCAGCCGGACGATGTGGCAGTCCTCCACTTCCTGCGCGGCCCATTGTTCGAGCAGATAGCGATTATAGCCGTACGGGTGCAGCCCCTCGGTCTGCACCGGCGTCCGCTCATCCACACCGTTCGGGTCAGAAAACACGTCCACCGTACTGATCAGCACAAGGGTGCGCGGTTTCATGCGGCGAATATTCTCCAGCGCCTGTTCCACGACCCGGCGATCTGCCTGCGGATCGCTGTTCGCGAGGAATTTTTCCGCGCGCACCCCCGCGTAAATCACAAGGTCATGCGGAATCTCAAAAGCCTGCGCAATATTTTGGGAATTATAAAGGCGGTCAAACCTGTGCGCACGCGCTAGGTTTCCGCCCACAAATCCGGTATATCCTACCAGGGAAGTCGTCATAGCGGCCCTCTTTTGTCCATTTCCTATTTATTTAGTAATTCTTTTAGTAATTATACCATGCCCCGGCGAGATTGTCACCAGCCCAAAGGTATTTCCCATTCTTCATCAACGAAGCATCCGGAGCACAGGCGTTTCCATCTTGGAGAAAAGCAGTGCGTATATTTTGAATCTCAATCCACTGCAAGCCTTTCAAACGAACCAAATGTGCGGCGGCGGTCAATGGAGGGTATTTTCTCCGCTTTTTCTGCCCGTTTTTTCATAGCCCGTCAGGCGTAGTATCCCGTTTTCTTTCCCGCGAGGAGGAATACGATTTGTTCTGTTCTGTACGTCTGTTTTTACGCCTTTACCTTATGGAATCACCCGTTTATGTCCATCTGGTACATCCGGCCGCGCGGCATTTCCGAAATTCCTATCCCTATCGCCTCTTACCTGTTTCGCACCTCTCCCTTAATAACGTTCACGGTTTGCGCGCATTGACAACCCGTGCCGGCGCGCGCTACACTTCCCTTATCCTGCTTTTTGGGGAATGTGAGATGCTATACACACCGGAATTTATCCGCAGCCGTTTGGAAGCGCTGCGTGAACCGTCCTATGCCGCTTTCAGTGCGAAGCTGCTGCCCGGCGTTCAGCCGCCGCTCGGCGTCCGGCTGCCGAAACTGCGCGCGCTGGCCAAAGAGATTGCGAAAAGTCCGGATTGGATGTCCTATCTGGAGACGCAGCCCGGCGCCGCCTTTGAGGAACGGATGCTTTACGGCATGACGCTCGGCTACGCCCGTCCTGCTTTTGCGGACGCTCTGCGTTTTTGCGCCGGCTTTGTCCCTCTGATTGATAACTGGTCGATCTGCGACAGCTGCGCCGCCGGTTTTTCTTTTGTGCGCGCCGATCGCGAGGCTGCCTGGAACTTTCTCGTTCCATACCTGAACAGCGAAAAAGAATTTTACGCCCGATTCGGCCTGGTTATGCTTCTGTGGCATTCCCTTACGCCGGATTACCTTGAGCGCGTGCTCGGCGCGATTTATTCGCTGCGAGCCCAAGGATACTATGCCAGAATGGCCGCGGCCTGGCTGCTCAGCGAGATCCTGCTGAAATATCCCGAATACGGGATTCCGGTTCTTGAACGCAAAACCCTTGAGCCGTTTTTGCAAAATACCGCGATTCGCAAATACTGCGAATCCAGGCGGGTCACCGACATCCAGCGTCGCGAGATGCGCGCGCTCAGGCTGCCCGCGGCGAAATGATTTCTCCCTGCATCTTCCGCCATTTTCACCTTGTTGCCCATTGTGCGGCAAAAATCAAGGATTATGGAATTTTTTCACTTTTCTATTGCATTTTTCTTTTTTTTATACTACAATTGTCCGAGTGCAGTGTAATTAATCCGTTATATACGGACTTGCGAGGAAAAGGATGAAGGAAAAAGAACAGAAGTATTATGTGGTCGCCGAGGACGTCCTGCCCGAAGCGCTGGTGCGAACGATCCATGCCAAGGAGCTTTTGCGGCGCGGCAAGGCGGCGGGAATTCCGGAGGCCTGCGAGGCGCTCGGAATCGCGCGAAGCACATATTACAAATATAAGGACGGGATCTTCACTTATTTTGAGCTGAGCGCGATGGACATTATCAACATTTCCCTGACACTGGATCACACGCCGGGTGTTCTCTCCAGCGTACTCAACGAAATCGCCCGCTTCAAGGGAAATGTCCTGACCATCAATCAGAGCCTTCCCTCTCACGGCGCCGCGCTGGTCACCCTTTCGGTCGGCGTTAAAAACGAGGAAGTAACACCCGCGATACTTATTGAGGCGCTGCTGGCGCTTCACGGCGTATTGGACGCCCGGACAAACGGCTGATTACCCGGAGGTAAAAGAATGATAGATATTGCCATTTTAGGCTGCGGCACCGTCGCTTCCGGCGTCTGCCGGCTGCTGAAACAGAATCACGAAGATATCGCCAAACGTATCGGCCAGGATATTCGAATCCGGTATATTCTGGCCCGCACGCCGCAAAAGGCGCAGGCGCTCGGCTTTTCAGACGATCAGATCTGTTCGGATATCGGCCCGATCGTCGCCGACCCGCAGATAAAAATTGTCGTTGAGCTTATGGGCGGCACAACAACGGCCTTTGATTCCATCTGCGCCTGCCTGCGCGCCGGAAAGCACATCGTCACGGCGAACAAGGATCTTATTGCCGAGCGCGGGCGGGAGCTCTTTGAGCTGGCCGCGAAGCACGGCGCGGATCTCTGTTTTGAAGCAAGTGTCGGCGGCGGAATACCGATTATTCAGCCGCTGAAACAATCCCTTTCTGCAAACCGTTTTTCTGAAATTATCGGCATACTGAACGGGACCACCAATTTCATACTGACAAAGATGGCGGCCGAGGGGCTCAGCTATGACCGCGCTCTGGCACTCGCACAGGAGCTCGGATTTGCGGAAGCCAATCCGGAATCCGACGTGATGGGCACCGACGCCGCGCGGAAAATTGCAATTCTCGCCTCTATTGCCTTTAACTCCCGCGTGGCGTTAAGCGACGTTTATAAGGAAGGCATTACCGAAATCGACGACAGCGATATCGCGCTTGCCAGGCGCATGGGATATGTCATCAAGCTGCTCGCCGTGGCGCGGGAAGTCGAGGGCAAGGTTCTGATGTTTGTACGTCCGGCCTTTGTCGCAGCCGCTCACCCGCTTGCGTCGGTCAACGATTCCTTCAACGCGCTGTTTGTGCACGGCGACGCCGTCGGCGACATCATGCTGTACGGACGCGGCGCGGGTTCGATGCCGACGGCTTCCGCGGTTGTCGGCGACGTTATGGAAGTCTGCCGCAATCTGATTCACGGCGGATGCGGCAGAATGGGCTGCGAATGCTATGCCCAGCGTGAAGTCGTCGGAATTGACGAGCTTGAATCCAGCTTTTTTGTCCGGCTTCGTGTCAGCGACCGCCCCAACGTCCTCGCAGGCGTCGCCCGCGCTTTTGGCGAACAGGGGGTCAGCCTTTCTTCTCTGGTTCAGAGTCCGGTTCGCGACGGCACCGCCGAACTGATTCTCATTACCCATCCGGCCCGGGAGCGCGCGCTGCGAAATGCGCTTGCGGAATTGATGCAAAAGGATTATGTCAGCCGCATCCACACCTTTATGTGCCTTGACGTTGCTGACGAGGAGGAATAGAGTTATGCGTTATCGTGTTCGAGTACCGGCTTCCAGCGCCAATATCGGCACCGGCGTGGATTGCCTCGGAATCGCACTTTCCAGATATCTGACCGTGGATTTCGAGCCGTCCGACACCATGGAGGTTGTGTTTGCCTCAGGCTTTGACAGCGAGATCCCGCCGGACAAAAACCTCGTGCTGGAAGGCGCAAAACGGTTGTTTGCCCGTGCCGGAGAATCCATGCCGGCGCTTAAAATCACCATGCATACCGACATTCCCGCTTCCCGCGGACTCGGCAGCAGCGCAAGCGCCATCGTCGCGGGCGTATGGGGCGCAAACGCCCTGCTCGGCGGGCGTTTCTCCCTTTCCGAACTGATCCGTGAAGCAACCGCGATCGAAGGGCATCCGGATAACATTGTTCCCTGCGCCGTCGGCGGGTTCACCGTCTCGATGTGCTGTGCAGGAGAGGTGTTCTACCACCGGGCAGCGCCGGATAAACGGCTGAAATTCATCACTGCCGTGCCGGACTATGAACTTTCCACCAAGCTTGCGCGCTCGGTCGTACCGCAGGAATTCCCGCTGACCGCCGTCGTGTCTCAATTGCAGCGCGCCTGTTACCTTGTGGCCGGACTGATGAGCGGCGATCTGCGTGCGCTGGATCACGCGACCGAGGACGTCGTCTTTACTCCCGCCCGCAAATCGCTGATTCCCGGCTTTGACCCTGTCACCTGCGCAGCGCTGCAAAATGGCGCGCTTTGCGCGATGATCTCCGGCGCAGGCCCGACCATCATCGCCTTTGCGACAGAAAACGAACTCGGAATTGCACAGGCCATGCAGGAAGGTTTTGCCAAAGCGGATATTGCAAGCGAAGTCCATGTGTTGGAAGCGGATCTCGACGGAGCGGTTGTCTGCGCTTATTAAGCATAAATTTTTCCTGCTGTGCTGAAGTCCGCGTAAAAAAGACGCGATCTTCGCCGGACTTTGACGGTTAATTTTTAAACAAAGATTTTTGGCGCGCGGAAAGCAGCCGTAATAATAAACAGAAAAAACAGAAACGGAGTAGATGGAAATGGGATTGAAAGTATGTAAATTCGGCGGCAGTTCGGTCGCTGACTTTGAGCGTATCCGGGCGGTCGCCAGCCGGATCGCGGACATGAAATACAATGGCGACGATGTTGTGATGGTCGTTTCCGCCATGGGGGACACGACCGATGACCTGCTTGCGCTCAGCGCACAGATCAGCCCCAAAAACAACAAGCGCGAACTGGACTTTTTAATGGCAACCGGCGAACAGCAGTCCGCCGCTTACATGGCGATGATGCTCAACAGTCTGGACGTTCCCGCGCTTTCCATGACCTGCTTTCAGGCCGGAATCGGCTGTGACGGCGAATACGGCCGCGCCAGCCTTTCCTTTATTGACCCGGCGCGAATTCAGGACGAGATATCCAAGGGCAAGGTCGTCGTGGTCGCCGGCTTTCAGGGAATTATGCCCAACGGCGACGTCGCCACCCTCGGACGCGGCGGCTCGGACACCAGCGCAATCGCCCTTGCGGCTGCGCTTGGCGCCGACGAGTGCCTGATCTTTACCGATGTGGACGGCGTGTACACGACCGATCCCCGCATCGTCAAGACTGCCAGCAAACTTGAGGGCATCACTCATGAGGAAATGCTCGAGCTTGCCGCACTCGGTGCACAGGTCATGAATCCGCGCGCGGTGGAATGCGCGCTGCAAAACGGGGTCAGCTTTGAGGTTCGGAATTCCCACAACCGCGAGAAAGGCACACTCGTAACCTCCGCGGACCGTCTGGAAGGCACCAGAGTAATCAGCGGGATTTCCCGAGACAACAACGTCGCCAAAATTGCCATTTTTGACGTGCCGGACGAACCGGGTATTGCGGGCAAAATCTTCCGCGCCATCGCCTCCAAAGGGGTCGTTGTCGATATGGTCATTCAGTCCGCGGTGCGCGGTAAGAGCAACGATATCGCCTTTACCGTCACCCGGGACCAGCTGGAACGCGCGGTCAACGTGGTCAATTCGCTGGTTGATTCCCTCGGCGCCTCGGGCATGAGCTATGGCAAAGGCGTGTCCAAGGTATCGGTCGTCGGCGCCGGTGTAATGAACCCCGGCGTTGCTGGCGATGTGTTTCAAACGATGGCGGATAACGGAATCAATATCGAAATGATCAGCACAAGCGAGATCAAGATTTCGATGATTATCGAAGCTTCCTGCGCCGAACGCGCAGTTGCCGCACTGCACAGACAGTTCCGTCTTGAAAACGTACACTGAGGAGGAAAGGTCATGGAATACCGCAGCACCCGCGGTGGCGAAGAAGGACTTTCGGCCGCGCAGGCGATCGTCAAGGGACTTGCCGGGGACAAAGGTCTGTTTGTTCCGCAGGAAATTCCCGTTCTCTCCGCACAGGACTTTGAGTTTCTGGGCGAATGCAATTATATGGACGCTGCCAAACTGGTTTTTGAGCAGTTTCTGGATGACTTTTCCCTCGAACAAATCGACAGCTGCGTCGAGGGCGCTTATCTGCACAGCTTTGATGCAGCAGAGGTCACGCCGCTTGTTCAGTTGGATGAGTCGACCCATGTTCTGGAGCTCTGGCACGGACCGACCTGCGCCTTCAAGGATGTCGCGCTGCAGATGCTTCCCCGCCTGATGACAACCTCCATGCAGCTGACCGGCGAAGAGAACGAGATCGTCATTCTGGTCGCGACCTCCGGAGATACCGGCAAAGCCGCCCTTGAAGGATTCAAGGATGTCCCCGGCACCTCGATTGTGGTTCTGTATCCCGAAAACGGCGTCAGCGCCGTGCAGAAACAGCAAATGGTGACCCAGACCGGCGGCAATGTCGACGTCATTGCGATCCGCGGCAATTTTGACGATGCGCAGAATGCGGTCAAATCCATTTTTATGGACGATGCGCTTGCGGCAAGACTGCTTGAAAAGCACAAAAAGCTCAGCAGCGCCAACTCCATCAACTGGGGACGTCTGCTGCCTCAGATCGTCTACTATCTGCGTTCCAGCGCACAGCTTGCCGCCAAAGGAGCGCTCGGTCCGGATGGCAAGGTGGATTTCGTCGTCCCGACCGGCAACTTCGGCAATATTCTGGCTGCCTGGTATGCGCGGCAGATGGGTGCGCCAATCGGCCGGCTGATCTGCGCTTCCAACGCCAACAACGTCCTGACCGATTTCCTGACAACCGGCGTATACGACCGGCGCCGTGATTTTCACAAGACACTGTCGCCGTCGATGGATATTCTTATTTCCAGCAATCTTGAGCGTTTACTGTATGAGCTCAGCGGCCGGGACAGCGCGCTTGTCCGCACACTGATGGATCAGCTGCAAAATGAGGGCATTTATCGCATTCCCGAATCCCTGCGCGCCGAGATCGGCAAGGTATTTTGCGCGGGCTTCTGTGACGATGCACAGACCTCCGAAACGATTCACGATATATGGGAGCGCTATCACTACCTGGCCGACACCCACACGGCGGTCGCCTGCGGCGTGCTGAAGGCGCTGCGTGAAAAAGAGGGCATCGTCCGCCCCACCGTGATTGCGAGCACTGCAAGCCCGTTTAAATTCCCTGTCGGTGTTTATCGCGCCGTGGCAGGTCCGCACGCCGGAGAAGGCAAAAGCGAATACGAGGTGCTGGAGCTTCTCAGCGAGCTGACCGGCTGGCCGATTCCCGATCCCATTGACGGACTGGCCCGGCGCACCGTGCTGCACAACACGGTCTGCGATGTTTCACAGGTGGCCGAAGTGGTTGTATCCAGTATTTGCAGAAAGTGATTATTCTGTGTCCCGCTGTTTCTAAAGGCTTTTGTCAGACAGTCAGCATTATTTATCGCGGGATACACAGCTTTAACCGGTCATTTCCCGTTTTCCCCCAACTTCGTCTGCGCGTCCATTAATATCGGCTGTGCTGTTTTTCAGACAGGATTATCAGCAACTAATCTATTTAATTATCAACAGCGAGCGGTTAGGAATCCGCTCGCTGTTTTTATTAATCCTATTTATTTCTTTGAATAATTCAAACCGCAGTATCTGAACAGAGGTTTATCAGTGAAAAAACTCAAAGGAAAAACGGACAAATGAAACCGGTTGTTTCTTTCTGTGTTATACTGTAAACTACGGCAACAAATCCGAATCGTAAGATCATGTCGAATAGATTTACTGTAATACGGCATGAATACGACTGTCAATAACCAGGGCCATAGCGCTTGAGAACAAATCACCTGATTTGTCTCCCGTATTATTCACCGGTTTTAAACAATACCCAATTTTCTGAATTTCCCTGCCATTCTCGGTATTCATATACAGTCAACAGTTCGCATTCTGATTCAGACAAATGCAGCAGCCCAACGATAAAAGGAGAAACAAAATGATATGTGAAATTTGTAAGGATGAGATGTTTCTGGCACAAAAATCAGAGCCCGCCACATCACAGGACCTGCAAACTGCCGCCGACTTGTTGGAAACGCTTAAATTTCACAAGGACGAGTGCGTGGGCATGGCTGCCAACATGATCGGAATCCACAAGCGCATTATCGCCTTTGAAAACGATGGTGAATATGTGGTCATGTTCAATCCGGAAATCATCAGGAAATCCGAACCATACAACGCAGAAGAAGGCTGTCTTTCGCTGACTGGTACCCGCCCTGTGAAGCGCTGGAAAACCATCAAGGTGCGCTGGCAGAATGAAAAGTTTCAAACACGGCTGAAGACCTTCGCCGATTGGCCTGCACAAATCATCCAGCACGAAATTGATCACTGCGAGGGGATTATTATATGAAAAAATGCAAAATCACCGTCATGCGCATCACTGAGTACAAAGACCTGATGGCCCAGTATGAAAACCCGATTTCTCACGCCTGCAACATGCAAGAGGGCCAAACTTTCATTGCCAATGGCTGGATGAAGCCGGAAGGCTTTTGTCAGAGCGCCTGGGATACCCTTTCGCCCTTTGTTCTGGCCCTGAGCCATGGCGGGCAGGATTTTTATGATGGCTGGATGAAAAATCCCCGCTCTGCCATGCTCTCCTGCAACGACGGATTTCGTCCGGTAAGCTTTCTGGTGGAAGTTCTTCCACAGGACGCAGAATAGGGCCTCGGCGCTTCACTTTTCTGCGTACGCACAACGGCCATCCGGTTCGTATTTCCGGCGAGGTTTGGGTACCGGCGCACTGAAATCCGGACTTTTTCCCTTCAAATAATATTTGTTTTGACAAGCAGGCAAATCTGGTATACTGAACGCAGCACCAACCGGAAAGAATGCAGATTCAATGATGATCGCTATCCTTTCTGATATCCATGGCTTGTATTAATAAACCGGGAGGGCACAGAAACTTGAATACCGAAGAATGTCTGATTTGCAAGGCTCCGCTGGAATATCTGAAGCAGGACGAAATCATGGAGTGCGCTGTCTGCCATAAAAAAGAGCCCAGTAAAACGCGCTGCATAAATGGGCACTATGTGTGCAGCGATTGCCATACACAGGGCATGGACAGCATCTTTGGGCTGTGCCTTAGCGAAACTTCCACCGATCCTGTCGCCATTGTCCGGCGAATGATGGACCTGCCATTTTGCCATATGCATGGTCCTGAACATCATGTGATGGTGGGTGCAGCCCTGCTTACCGCATACAAAAACGCGGGCGGCAAACTTGATCTGGAAAATTCCCTGCGCGAAATATACAGCAGAGGCAAAGCCGTTCCCGGCGGTGCATGCGGTTTTTGGGGTGCGTGCGGTGCGGGAATCAGCGCAGGCCAGTTTCTCTCCATTGCCACGGCGTCCACGCCGCTTGCCCGGGAACCCTGGGGATTAAGCAATCAGATGACTGCCCGCGCTTTGAATAATATTGGAGAAGTGGGCGGCCCCCGATGCTGTAAACGGGACTCTTTCCTGGCAATTCTCGCAGCAATTGACTTTGCGCAGGAACATCTGGGCATACAGATGAAGCGCACAGTGCCTGTCTGCACCTATAGCAGCCGGAATAATCAGTGCATTGGGCGCCGCTGTCCTTTTTCCGCAATCAATCACAAAAAGCCCAAAGTGGCCTTTCTCTGTGTCCACAACTCCTGCCGCAGCCAGATTGCGGAAGCTCTCGGCAAAAAATTTGCCGGTGATGTGTTTGAAAGCTATTCCGCAGGCACCGAGCCCGGCGCCGGAATTAATCCCGACGCAGTAAGGCTGATGAAACAGATCTACGGTCTCGATATGGAGCAAACCCAGCAGAGTAAGCCTCTGCGCGATCTGCCCGCCGTTGATATTGTCGTTACGATGGGCTGCAATGTACAGTGTCCTTCTCTTCCCTGTGCCCATCGGGAAGATTGGGGACTGGACGATCCCAGCGGCGAGCAGGACAGTGTTTTTCTCGCCGTCATGTCTCAGATCGAAAAAAGGGTACTTGATCTGAAGGAACGCATCCAGACAGGCAGGATTTAAACTGCTGGCCGGCCATGCCGGCAAATTGATGGACAGAACGTCCGCCAAGCGCAGTGCTTTATCAATAGCAGCTAATTGCCTCTGTTTATCCTGCGTGCGATGATATATTGAAAGGCCGCCCGAAACTTCGAGCGGCCTTTCTGTCTTGTTTGCTCAAGCATAAAGACGCCCCCGGCTCTACCGAGTCGTCTATTGAAGCATTGGCTTCAAATATCGATCAAAGTGAAAAAAAACGGCAGGGTTTCTCCGTCAAAAAGCTGATCCTGAAACAGCAACGCCGGCCTGCGGGCTGCTGTGCAGGTGATGCGGAAGGCAGATGCTCAGCGCTGCTTGAGCAATTTGCCGGAGTAAGGACCAGAACTTACACTCCTGCGCTTATCCGAAGATAGTGGTTTTCTTTTGTTTTTCCTTCGGTTTCCTCCTGCTCGCCGCTTGCAAGGCGCCGCCGGCAGCTCATGCGCAACAATAATGGCTGGCTTCGCTCGCGCTGCGGGCATTTGGTGTTCGATCTTTTTCCCTCTATCACCGGCCAGGCAGGCCACGCTCCGCGAACGGCGGTCGCACGGACTGCTTTCCAAACTCAAACGCGGCTATATGCTCAGGTCATAGAAACCGTCAATCAGAACGTATCGTGTACCGTGTTTGATGCAGCCTTCCAGCATTTTGGCGTTGTCCCGCAGCAGGGTCTCCAGCGTACAGTCCGAATCATCTATCCGCTGTTCCGCAACATTGGCAAACTTTTTTATGTCCGAATAGTGGCTGCGAATATATTCTTCGCTCATCACAAGACAGCGGTATTGGATCTTCTCACGGTATTCAGCCGCAAAATCCTTTTCCCAGTCAAAAGGAATATAGCAGCCCTCGACGACGAGATTCTGTCCGTTTTCGATGACCGTTTTAATGATTTCCCGCACGACCGGCCACAGATATTCTGTCAGCTCCCTGTCGCTGCTCAAAGGTGTGAGGTCGGTATATCCGCTGCGAATCAAGCCCATTTTCAGATGATCAATGGACAGATACGGATACTTGTATTTTTCCAATAGTCTTTGAGCAAGAGCCGTTTTTCCCGTGTGGGATGCCCCTGTAATCAGATAAACCAATTTCTCCCCTCCTGTCATCATGGACAACCGCCCGGCGTTCATCCATAAATGAAAAACGGAAATGAGATGTCATTTTTATGATAGCATGCGCTGTCCCGCCGCACAATCTTTAAAAACAGATGAAATCCTCTTCTTTACCTTCCTGCCACACAAATCGCCGGCAGCAAGTGCCCCCAAAAACGCCTCGGCAAGCGCAGTGCCGGCCGAGGCTTTCCGTTTGAATTCATCTACTTTTGAGCGTTATCTTTGGATTTCGGTTCCATCACCATTGACAAAAGTCCGCCTACCAGTCCCATGTAGGCCATGGAGTTTACAGGATTGGAGGCAATGGCGCATGTTCCGGAGTTACAGCCCACCACTGCATAGTAACCCAAACCCACCAAAGCACCGCCCAGAACGAACAACGCCGGGCGCAGGTATTTTTTTATATATTTTTTCATCTCAGTTTCCTCCTGCCAGAAATTCCTCTGCCATATGAACCGCTGCAGCTCCATCCGCCACCGCAGTCACTACCTGGCGCAAGGGCTTTGTCCGCACATCTCCCACAGCAAAGACGCCGGGAAGATTCGTTCTGGTCGTTTCATCCGCAACCACGTATCCGCTGCTGTCCAGTTCCAGCTGCCCCTTTACAAGCTCGGTAGCCGGCTTTCTGCCCACACTGATGAATACTCCATCGCAGGGAACAGTCGTTTCCTCTCCGGTTATGGTGTTTCTCAGCCTCACGCCGCTGAGCTTATCCTCATGCAGCAGTTCTGTGACAATGCAGTTCCAACAAAATTCGATATTCTCCGCCTGCATAAGCGGTGCATGGTAAACTTTGGTGGCCCGCAGCGTATCCCGACGATGAACAAGAATAACCTTTTTCGCAACCCGGCAAAGCAGCATAGCATCCGCGGCGGCAGAGTTGCCGCCACCTACAACCACTGCTGTCTTGCCTTTATAGCGCATTCCGTCACAGGCGGCACAATAGGCAACCCCTCTTCCTGTAAGCGCCGCTTCGTCTGCAAGGCCAAGTTCTCTGGGATTCGCGCCGGTTGCAAGCACCACAGTCCTCGCAAAAAAATCGCCCTCGCTGGTTTGCAGCCGCTTTGGAAAAGCGGTCAGATCCATGCTTTCCACCTCGGCGTACTCGCTCTTTGCGCCGAAACGCTCTGCCTGACGCTGCATCTTCTGCGCAAGAGTGAAACCGTCGATCCCTTCCTCAAACCCCGGATAGTTATCGATCTCTTCAGTCAGCGCCATCTGTCCCCCTGCCGAAAGCTTCTCCAGCACCAGCGTCTCCAATCCCGCCCGCGCAGCGTATAGAGCCGCTGTGTAACCGCCGGGGCCGCCGCCCACCACGATCATATCATAGACATGGGATTCTTGCATGGGTTGACCTCTTTACTTATCCAGCGCCGCCCGGACAAACTGGTCTATGGCTGCTTTTGACTCCGGATTAACCACCGAGTCTACGGCTGCGCCGTTTCTGTACAGAATCAGAGTGGGAATCACCTCCACCTTTTCCGCCTCGGCCAGCTGCGCTTCCTCATCGATATTCACCTTAGCCGTCACAATCCGGTCGCCGTAAGTCTCCGCGATTTTTTCATAAGCCGGCCCGATCCGCCGGCAATAACCGCACCAGGGCGCCCAGAAGTCTACAAGAACCGGCTTATCGCCCTTTATCATCTGTTCAAATTGCTCTTTATTGATGTCAATAACCGCCATATCGGTCAGCTCCTTTCCTTCGTATGGCCTTAGTATATCCAAAACATCCGCTTTTTCATGTGATGAGATCACGCACTCCCATAAAGCAGCCTGTTTTTCGAAACCATGGTGAAAAAGCTTGACAAAAAGCCGCAAATCCCTATAATGAACAATGTTCATATTGAGGTGATTGGATGAATACAGTTATAACATCGAAAGAGGCGATTTTAAAACCCAGCCGGGAATTCATTCAGAAAGAGGGCTGGTCCGCAGTGAATATTCGCTCTGTGGCGGCGGCCTGCGGCGTATCGGTCGGCTCCATTTACAACTATTTTGACTCCAAAGCGGCTTTGGTCAGCGCCACAGTGGAAAGCGTCTGGAGCGAAATCTTTCGCCGGCCGGAGGATGGGGCTGCCTTCGAGGACATTCAGGCCTGTATTCTCTGGATATATGACAGGATGAGATATGGCTGCGAGCAATATCCCGGATTTTTCACCCTGCATTCTCTTGGCTTCATGAGAGAGGAAAGGTCTGCCGGCAAACAGCGCATGCAGCAAACCTGGCAGCATATTCTGGACGGTTTGTGTTCCGTTTTGCGGCGGGACTCAAGAATCCGTTCGGACGCTTTCAGCAACGGATTTTCGGCGGAAAAATTTGCGGATCTGCTGTTTTCTTTCATGCTTTCCGCGTTGCTGCGGCAGGATTATGACCCGGAAATTCTCTTGGAAGTTGTCCGCAGAACCCTTTATTAAGATTCCCGCTATAAGGCGGGAATCTTATATCGTCAAAATTGAACACTGTTCACCAAATATGAAACAAAGGATGAAGCAGACTGAATCCCCTGATTCTGGTCTCGTTCGGCCCGTAGGATGCCCCCGCCGGAAAATTTTCCAAATGCAGGCAGCAGAAATGATTGGATAAACTTTCCCATGATTGCAGGAAGTCGTGCCAAATCGTTTTTTCATCATCTTCCCCGCTCTTCCGGACGCTTTCTCTGTTCCTGTCCGGCCGACACTCTGAATCCAGTCGGGATTATTTACATTCATCCTATAAACAAAGTGATATAAAGAGGAGAGTACACAATGCAGGCAATTATGGAAACTCTGTTTGACGCTGTCTACCTGTTCTCGGTCATTACCATTGGGATTCTGATGATTCGGGGCAGCAAGGGAAAACGGCAATTTCGTTTGTTCGGTTTTATGGCGGTGGTTCTGGGCGCGGGAGACGCGTTTCATTTGATCCCCCGTGCATACGCTCTTTGCACCACAGGTCTTGAAAATTATACCGTTCCTCTCGGATTGGGCAAGTGGATCACCTCTGTTACCATGACCATTTTTTATGTGCTGCTCTACTATGTCTGGCGGCAGAGATACCACATCAAAGGGCAGAACGGGCTGACCGCCATGGTCTACGCCCTCGCTGGATTGCGGATAGTCTTGTGCATGCTCCCTCAAAATCAATGGCTCAGCGCCGATTCTCCCCTTTCCTGGGGCATCTACAGAAACATTCCGTTCGCTTTGCTGGGGCTTCTGGTAATCGTATTGTTTTACCGCAGCGCCAAAGCACATGAAGACAGGGCGTTTCGTTGGATGTGGCTGACGATTGTGTTGAGCTTTGGTTTTTACATCCCGGTTGTGTTGTGGGCGGACAGCATTCCTCTCATTGGGATGCTGATGATTCCCAAGACCTGTGCCTATGTTTGGACCGTGCTCATTGGATATTCCGCCATGAAGAAAGAATGCCGGTGATCAGCAAGCGGCAGAAGGACTATGTACCCGGTCCTTCTGCCGCTTGTTTTTGCTTTGATAAACGCCGCCCGCTTCCGAAAGTAAAAGAATTATTTCCCCGACATAAATCTCTGATGTGGCGGCAATTATGCACCAAGCTGCGCAATTGTTTTTTTATGCCATCCGGCAAACTGAAAAAGCAGCGGGATCATGAACATGACAGACAGTTGTCATGTTCATGTGATATAATACAAAAAACCGGAAAGGCAGTGCGCTTCATGAAAATGGAACGGCTCATCGGAATCCTGTCCATTCTGCTTCAGCGGGAAAAGGTCACCGCACCGGAGTTGGCAGAACAATTTGAGGTGTCCCGGCGAACCATTCAGCGGGACGTCGAATCCCTGTGCCGTGCGGGCATCCCCATTTCCACCACACAGGGAGCTGGCGGCGGCATCTCCATTATGCAGGGGTATCGAGTGGACAGAACCCTGCTCACCACGCCGGAACTTCAGGCAATTCTGGCAGGACTGAAAAGCCTGGACAGTGTCAGCGGCACCCGACGCTATACCCAGTTGATGGAGAAGCTGTCTGCCGGGTCAGGCGCGCTGGTTTCCGGCGGCGCACATATGCTCATCGATCTTTCCTCCTGGTACAAGACAAGCCTGCCGCCCAAAATCGAGCTTATCCGGGAAGCGATCGAGCAGCGCCGAATTCTTTGCTTTACCTATTTTTCGCCGAAAGAGGAATCTGTGCGCAGGATCGAGCCCTATTACCTGGTTTTTCACTGGTCCGCCTGGTATGTGTGGGGCTGGTGTCAAACCCGGAAGGATTTTCGTCTTTTTAAGCTGAATCGAATGACCGGGCTCGTATCCGGCGATGCCTTTCTTCCGCGGCCCGCGCCTCTTCCCGATCTTGACCCAAACCGAATCTTTCCCGCCATGTATCAGGTCACCGTACTGTTTGACTCTTGCTGCCGCTGGCGGTTGGTGGAGGAATACGGACCGGACCGTTTCACTGTGGAACCGGACGGGCGGCTGCGTTTTTGCGGCGGATTTCCCGATGCTGACAGCGCACTCAGCTGGGTCCTGACTTTTGGCGACAAGGCGGAGCTGCTTGGCCCATGCGAGCTGCGGGAGCGGCTTGCAATTCTGGTTGGAACATTGGCCAACCGCTACAGGAGGAATTGATATGGCGTCTCATCCTGATTTTGTAAACTATGTATGCGAGCAGCTGCGAGAAGCCGGTGCCATACGCAGCCGAAAGATGTTCGGAGAATATGGCCTTTACTGCGATGACCTGTTTTTCGCCGTCATCTGCGACGACCAGCTTTTCGTCAAGATCACACCACAGGGAGAAGCTGCGTTTCCCGATCTGCCAAAAGTCCCGGCTTATGAAGGAGCCAATAACTCCTTATTGGTAGAAGATGTGGAAGATCGGGAACAGCTGACAAAGCTGGCGCGCATCACCTGCGAAGCGCTCAGGAGGATGCCCTCAAAGAAACGGAGAAGATGACCATGGCTTTTGACTACAAAAAAGAGTATAAGGAATTTTATCTGCCGCCCAAAACGCCGGGGATCGTCGCAGTGCCCGCCATGACCTTTCTGGCAATTCGGGGACAGGGCGACCCCAACCAGCAAGGCGGCGCCTACAAGCGGGCGCTTGGAATGCTTTACGCCGTTGCCTTCACCATCAAGATGAGCAAACTGGGCGAACATAAGCTGGACGGCTACTTCGACTACGTCCTGCCGCCTTTAGAGGGGCTGTGGTGGCAGGAAGGCGTTCGCGGGATAAACTATGCCCGCAAGGAGGATTTTCACTGGATCTCTCTGCTGCGCCTGCCCGAGTTCGTGACCCGCGAAAATTTTGACTGGGCCATTCGGCAGGCAACAGAAAAGAAACAGATGGACTTCTCCGCTGTCGAGTACTTTCCGTGGCAGGAGGGATTATGCGTCCAGTGCATGCACATCGGTCCCTACGATGATGAGCCGGCCACAGTATCCGCCATGCAGGAATACCTCAAAGCGCAGGGATTCGAGGAGGACTTCGTACAGGGCCGGTTTCATCACGAGATCTATCTGAGCGATGCGCGGCGCTGTAAACCGGAAAGACTGAAAACCGTCATCCGCCATCCGATTAAAAGGAAAGCATAATGAAGAATATTTCTGCAAATATCCGGAAAATGCGTCCGGAAGAATACGGCCTCCTGAGAGAATTTCTCTATCAGGCCATCTACTTACCGCAGGGAGCGGCATCGCCGCCGCGTTCGGTAATCGAATTGCCGGAACTGCAAGTCTATATTGCCAGTTTCGGCACACGGCCCGGAGACCATTGTCTTGTTGCCGAAACGGAGGGCAGGGTTGTCGGCGCGGCGTGGAGCCGCATCATGGAGGACTATGGTCACGTTGATGACGATACGCCTTCTTTGGCCATTTCCCTGTTGCCGGAATACCGCGGACTCGGCATCGGCACCCTGCTTCTGGACAGCCTTCTGCAGCTGCTGCAGGAGGCGGGCTATCTGCGGGTATCTCTTTCGGTTCAAAAAGAAAATCCCGCGCTGCATCTGTACGAACGAGCAGGATTTCTGATACACAGTGAAAAAGGTTCAGAATACGTGCTGCTGCGGAAGGTCTCACACGCAGCGCAGCAGGAGAAAACGAAGATGGAAAAGGCAACCGAAAACTCGAGACAAAGCAAAATCAGGCAGTGGTTTTCCATGTGGACAGACAAGCAGGACACCGGTATCCTGCATCTCTTTGCCCCTGATGCCGTCTATATTGAGAGCTGGGGGCCGCAATACCAAGGCAGCGAAAAGATCCGCCTTTGGTTCAATGAATGGAACACGCGAGGAACGGTAGAGCGCTGGGATATCCGCCAATATTTCCACAAAGCGGATCAGACAGTGGTGGAATGGTCTTTCCGATGCGTTATGCGCGATGGCATAGTCCAGAGCTTTGACGGTCTTTCGCTTATTCGCTGGAATTCAGCAGAGCAGATCTGCTTTTTGCAGGAATTCGGCTGTAATGAAAACCGATACGACCCTTATGTCCATGGAAAAGAACCGGAATTCCGACAAGAGCCGGCGCTGTGGTTTTAAGGGGGGATTGTCATGAAAGGGTTTTCACGATCAGAAATTCGATTTTCTCTGTGCGGCCTGAACTGCCTATTGTGTACCATGCACCTGGGCGGCTACTGTCCCGGCTGCGGCGGCGGTGCAGGCAATCAAAGCTGTGCCAAGGCCCGATGTTCCATGCAGCATCGCGGCATTCAATTCTGCTGGGAGTGCCCGGAATACCCGTGTTCCCATTATGAAGGCTTTGATGATGCAGATTCCTTTGTCCCCCACAGCAGCCGGCAGCAGAACATTGACGAGTCCTGTAAGCTGGGATTGAAAGACTATCTCTCCAACCTGGAGGAAAAGCGGGCAATTCTGGACGAACTGCTGTACCGTTACAATGATGGACGCCGCAAAACCCTTTTTGCCGCAGCTGTCTATCTTCTGCCGCTGGAGGATTTGCGTCCGGTAATGGCCGCCCTGAACAATGTTCCGGAAGCGGCGTCACTGCCGGTCAGGGAACGCGCCCTTCTTGCCGCAGGTATGCTTCAGGAAAAAGCAGCCGTCAGAGGCGTCAGTCTCAAACTTAATAAAAAGACAAAAAAGGAGTGATCGCATGGCCGTTTCTAAAGTTGCCGTTTATTTCCCCTGCCCGGTGGAGCAGGTGTGGCACACGGTGACCGACCTGGCTCATACCGGCTGGCGCAGCGATCTCACTTTGACAAAAGTTCTGGACGACACCCATTTTACAGAGCATACCAAAAATGGATATTGCACCCACTTTACGGTCACCGCCTGTGAGCCGCTCCGCTATTGGGCATTCACCATGGAGAATAGCAACATGTCCGGCGCCTGGGAGGGATTTTTCGAGGCGGTAGAGGACGGAACCCGGCTCACCTGTACAGAAACTGTCACCGCCAAGCGCTGGTGGATGCATCCTTTTGTCCCCGGTTATCTCAAGCGCCAGCAAAAGCTGTATCTGGACGACCTGCGAAAAGAATTATTAAAATAAAACCTTTTCAGGAGAGCCGTGATAAGAATCAACGGCCATCTTATGTTGTAGGTAAACATCTGTCAAAAACAGCGGGACCGGTCACTGTCAACCGGTCCCGCATACTTTTCTCTATGACGATATGGATTATGCGCCATTGCGAATTTCATTATCTTTACGGCTCCGTCTCATAAGGCCAGGTGTTGATGCCGCCAAACTCATAAATGTTGGTATATCCCAATCCGGCCAAAGCGGAGGATGCGGTCTTGCTTCGATTCCCGCTGCGGCAATAAACCAGAACGACAGCATCCTTTTCCGGAATGACGGAGGCCGCAGATTTCTCGTCAATAGCATCTACCGGCAAAAGCACTGCACCGGGAATGTGTGCAGCGTCATATTCCTCCTGCTGACGCACATCCAGAATAATAACCTCCTGCGTGTCCATCATTTCTTTTGCCTCTTCCTGAGTGATCTGTTGATAAGTTATTTCGCTGTTGTTCCCACCGCACCCAGTCAGCAGGATCAGCAGTAAAAGCAGCGGCACGATTCGTTTCATGTAAGTTCCTCCAGAAGTCCTGCGGCAAAGGCTTTGTGCCCCTGCTGCGTAAAATGTACGCCGTCACGAGCCAGCGGGATATTCCATTTTCCTGCGTCAAAAAAGCGGATATGCATCTGTCCCGCCAAAGTACGGCAGCACTTAGAAAAAGCATACGAGTTGTCAAGTAGCTGCCGGTTTTGCACCCAATCACCCAGGCTCAACGGCGGTGGTGCAATCAGCAAAATCCTGCTGCGTTCCAAAGAAAGCGCACAAAGAAATCGCTTCAGCTTTTCGGCGGCCTGATTTGCGCTTTGTCCTTGAAGCAGATCGTTGGTACCCAGCATAATAATCAGCATGTCCGCGTCCTCAAAAACGCCTGGCTCCTTATTCGGTATTTTCCGGCCGTTGCACCCCATGTTGCTGACCGTCCATCCGGTTTTTGCGGCCAGGATGTCTACCCACCGGCTGTCGGCATCGTAGCGTCCGCCGGACCAGGGGCATGGATTGTAACCGAAAGTGTTGGAATCTCCAAAACAGATTACTTTCACCCGCTCTCCCCTTTTCCTGTCACTAAAACGCTCTGTTATTTAAACAGACGGTGTTTTCTTAAATCCTGCGGCACGTTCGCGTGATTTTAATCTTGCTAAGATTTCTTCATCTGCCGGACAAAAAGTATATTGATCGATTTCCTCTACAGTGATCCATCGAATGTCGTTGTGTTCCAGCTTTTGCGGTGTGCCCTCCTGAACGGCTGCATTGAACAATGTCAGGTGGACGGTTAAATCCGGATATTCATGGAACACCTCCATAAACACTTCGCCAACTTGCAGTGTCACGGCCAATTCCTCGCGGCATTCCCGGACGAGCGCCTGCTCTTTTGTTTCACCCGGTTCAACTTTGCCGCCCACAAATTCCCACAACAAGCCTCTTGCTTTATGCGCCGGACGTTGGCATATCATAAATTTGTCCTGATTCCAGATAAGAGCTGCCACCACTTCGGTCACTTTTCCCACCGCCAATTCATTTGTATTCTTAAAAGCTTTGCCGCGTATTAAGCCTTTTGTCATTTGCAAAAGCTGCAAGCCGCTACGCCGCCGGCAAACGCACTGCCTGCCGGCCCTTCGCCCAGTATGGTTATGCTTTGGAAGCCCGCATTACGTTTTTGTTCAGTATAGCCGCCTTTTCCTGATCCGACAAGTCTCAATTTGCCTCATACAACAAAACCTGTTCTTATCTGGAAAATTGCCAAAAAAATCGCCCAGAGCACAAAGATGGGTATTTTATGTGAGATATTACTCAAACTTCCGGATTGGGCCATGCCAGGCGCAGAGCGTCTGGCTGATCGGCCGTATTTGTTGTGAAATACTGCTATGCAGCGTCCGTTTTTGCCTTACTCCAAAGTTTTTGCATTTTTGCAGCATTCTTCATCCTGCTCGCGGATATAGCTGACACCAATCCGCTTTTCCGCAATTTCAGCCCGAAACCGCCGGGTTTCCCCTTCCATTTCTGGCTATTCGGCCCCGGCATTCAGCGTCCTTGCGCAGGATTGCGGTCAGTTCGCTAGTGTTGTACAATTAAGATTAGACAAAATAGCTTTAAGCTATCGGTTAAAAACAGGTGATCCCAATCATGCAAACCTTTATCACACATAACAAAACTGTATCCGTCTTTTCTGCCGCCGAATCCGGGGCGCCGGTGATTTATCTCAATTGCTTTGCCGGCGAGGGCCAGAAGGTATTCCAGACTGTTCAGGCCGCCGGTTCTCCACCGTTTACTTTGGTAGCTATCAGTGATCTGGTCTGGAACCACGATATGTCACCCTGGGATAGCCCGCCAGCTTTTAAGAATTCTGAACCACTTACCGGGGGTGCAGATGATTATCTGCGGATTATGACAGAGCAGATTGTCCCAACTGCGGAGAACGGCATAATTGCAAATCCGCAGTGGCGAGGGATTGCGGGCTATTCTCTGGCCGGATTGTTTGCCCTGTATTCCATCTACAAAACGGATGTTTTCTCTCGCGTGGGCAGCATGTCCGGTTCGCTCTGGTTTCCCGGATTTAAAGAATTCATTTTCTCCCACAATCCCGAACGGCGCCCGGACTTCATTTACTTTTCACTGGGTGACAAGGAAAGCAAGACAAGAAATCCTATTCTGTGCAGTGTGCAGCAGAATACGGAGAATATCCAAACATACTATCAGAGCCAAGGCATCAGCACGACGTTCCAGCTTAACGCAGGCAATCATTACGATCATGCGGCAGAGCGAACCGCTGCGGGTATTTATTGGTTATTGAACAGATAAAGACAGCATGCCCGCGGTACAGGGCTTATGCGTTTTTTATGGCTTACTATGCGCAAAAATCTGATGAACGATGATTAACCGTTAGTCTTCTACTATAAGCTGGCCGGAAGCTGCTAGTCCAATATACTTTGAGCATAAAGAAGCTCCTGCGCAATGATGCGCAGGAGCTTCTTAGATTACATGCTTTTGTTAAAGCAGATACTCAAGTTAGGAGATATAATCAAGTTTCTCCTTTTTTATCTAAACCATCCCGCTTCAAGGCCTAATCTCCCCAATATTTATAAAGACCGGGTTGATTAGAGCAAACCGCTTTCCCGGATGGCCTGCACCACCTCGCAGATCTCCTGCGGCGGAAGTACAAGCGCAAAACGAACATATCCCTCTCCATGCGGGCCGAAAGAAGCGCCCGGTGTGCAGATCACTCCCGCTTTTTCCATCAGCTGCATACAAAACACCATGCTGTCCTGATGTCCCTGCGGAAGTTTAGCCCAGACGAACATGGAACCCTTGCTGTCCGGGACTGCCCAGCCGATAGAACGCAGTCCGCCGCAGAGCGCGTCCCGGCGCGCCTGATAATCTGCGCACTGCCGGACTACGGCTTCCCGGGGACCGTTCAGCGCCGCAATCGCCGCGCGCTGGACCGGCAGAAACATGCCGAAGTCAATCTGACTGCGCAGCAGCCGTACTGCCTGTATCACATCCGTGCGGCCAATCAGAAAGCTGATGCGTGCGCCGGTGACATTAAAGCTCTTGGAAAGGCTGAAAAACTCGACGCCGACTTCTCTTGCGCCAGGTACATTGAAAAAGCTGCGCCCCTCTTTGCCATCAAAAATAATGTCGCTATAGGCATTGTCGTGAATGATGAGGATGTCGTATTTTTTGGCAAAGTCAACCAGCTCGCGATAAAACGCCTCGCCGGCCACGCTTCCGGCCGGATTGGAGGGGAAAGAAACAATCATATATTTCGCCGCTTCGGCCGTTTCCCGTGGTATCGCCGACAAATCGGGCAAAAATCCGTTTTCCTCCAGCAGCGGATAGTAATAAGGTTTTGCACCGCCAAGCAGACTGCCCGCCGTAAACACCGGGTAACCGGGGTCCGGCAGAAGAACAACATCCCCCTCGTCGCAAAGCGCAAGGCCAATGTGTCCAATGCCCTCCTGACTGCCGTTGACGCTCATCACCTCATCGGGTGTGATCTGCACGCCGAACCTGCGCGCGTAATAACCGCACACGGCTTGCAGAAGCTCCGGCAAATCCCGCAGCGCGTATTTCCAGTTTTCCGGATCCTCTGCGGCCTCGATCAGCGCTTGACGGATATGCGCAGGCGTCTCAAAGTCAGGCGTGCCGACTGAAAGATTGTAGATCCGCTTTCCGGATGCTTCCAGCTCGACCTTTCTGCGGTTCAGCGCCGCAAATATCTCGTCACCGAATAAAGATAATCTTTTGGAAAACTGCATCGATCTGTCCTCTGATTTTCTGTATTTGCATCCGCATAGATGCGACTAATGCGGGAGGGCAGACGCCCTCCCGCTTTGAAAAACTGTCTATTTCCGGCAACAGGCAATCCGCTATTGCCTTGACCGTACATCCTGACGCCGCGGCACAAAAGCCATGTATCCGGCACCGATTCACTCGCTCAAGAATTTTTAAATTCCAAAGCCGGTCCAAAACGAAACCGAAAGATCACTCCACAATTTTGCGGCATTCCAGATAATAGCGCTTTTCATTTGCGCTTCCCAGCGAAAAGCTCTTGCGTACAAACGCGCCTTTTTCACGAACCACAGAAAAAATACTCTTTCTGTCAAAGGGCGGGAAGATAATCGCAAGCCGGTCGGGAGCCTGTGCAGCGAGCGCACGGCATTCCTCTTCGCCGTGAATATACTCCAGCTTTGCCTGCGGATGCTCTGCAAGCCAGCTGTCCAGTTTTGGCTGCAATTCCTGCAGTGAGGGAGGATTCGCCGCGTCAAAGCCGATTTCCCGCTGCACCTGCCGGGGATCTACTCCCATTAACAGCCTGTGGATCGGTTCAACGGTCAGCCCGCGGTCATACAGGTTGACGATTTCCGCGAGCGCATACCTTGCAGGATGATGCTGGCGCTGTTCCGGCGTCAGGCTCTCCTTAATGCTGTCCCAATACAATTTTGCAGCTGCAAAACTGTGATTTCCATCCCCCATGGCGTACAAAAAGCCGTCCCCGCTTTGCTCAAGCAGGGTATTCAGGGCATTCGCAATATCACGCAGATCCTGCTGCCGGTTGATCAGCCTGCCGCGCAGATGTCCTCCGCCCAGCATGAGATCAAAATTGTACACTACCCGGTAAGCTTCTTTGTTCTGTTCCACGACACTGCCAAGCAGATTCATCCGGTCATCGATCAGAACCATGACGTGCGGCATTTCAAGCGGCGCTTTTTCCCGCACGGCAACCCTTGCCGGGAGCCGCTCGACCACCGTATCCTCGGTCGCGCGAATCAGCGTTTTGGCATTTTTGGAAAAGTCATACTGCTCCAGATCCAATGCAAGCATCAATCCCTTGCGCATACCGCTGTCGGTCATGCGGTGCACCAGAATCAGACCTTCGTCCAGTTCGCGGAAGGTGTTGTTCTCAAGATAACTATGCATTGTCTCGACGATTTTGTCGGTAGACTCCTCCTGCCGGTCCAGCCAGGCCTCCGGCAGCATGAGCCGCAGCGCCGAGGGCGCATCTCCGACAATTTCCTCAACTTTCTGCCAATACTCCGGTTCAGCAGAATGCTGGTCACAGGCAATTACCGCGAATTTTTCGCATTTAACGCCCCGGCCAGGCAGCAGTATTTTGGGAATCGCCACCCCGACCTTTGCAAACATTTCCTGTATCGATTGCTGATGTTTCATTTCCTGCCAGTTTCTCCAGCTTTTCAGTCTTTTATGCCTTTAGTTTCACAGAACACGTACCCGCACAACGCCGTCGATCGCGCGAATGCGTGTGAGGCACTCCTGCGAAGGCGCACGCTCAAGATCAATCAGCGTATAGGCGTAATCCCCGCGGCTCTTGTTGAGCATGTGCTCGATGTTGTGGCCGTCCGCAGCAAGCGCAGCGGTAATCTGCCCGACCATATTGGTGATATTCTTGTTAATGATAGCCACGCGCGATTTGCTGATGCGGGGCAGCTCGCATTCCGGCAGATTCACCGAGTTTTTGATGTTGCCGTCCAGCAGATAGTTGGCCAGCTCCTGCGCCGCCATTACAGCGCAGTTCTCTTCCGACTCGGGCGTCGAAGCACCCAGATGCGGCGTCGCGATAACCCCGTCGTGATTGACGATTTTTTCGTTGGGGAAGTCGGTGACATAGCGATACAGCCGGCCGCTTTCCAGCGCCGCAAGCATGGCGTCCTCGTCCACCAGACCGCCGCGCGCAAAGTTGAGCAGCACCGCACCGTCCTTCATTTTGGCAAACTCAGCCGCGCCCACCGTATTGCGGGTTTTGTCGTTGAGCGGCAGATGCAGCGTAATGTAGTCGCACTGGCTGAAGATTTCATCCAAACTTACCGCATGCCGCACGGCGCGGGTCAGGTGCCAGGCAGCTTCCACAGACATGAAGGGATCGTAACCGATCACCTCCATACCCAGGCCATGACTCGCCGCATTCGCAACCAGCACACCGATTGCGCCCAGACCGATCACGCCGAGCTTTTTGCCCGCGATTTCAGGTCCGACAAACTGATTTTTGGCTTTTTCGACCAGTTTATCCAGTCCGGTCGTGCCCTTGTTCGCTTCCTGCTCAAGCCACTCGATGCCGGGAACAACCTTGCGGCCCGCAAGCAGCATACCGCAGATGACCAGTTCCTTTACCGCGTTGGCGTTTGCGCCGGGTGTATTGAAAACTACAATTCCCTGCTCGGTGCACTGGGGAATGGGGATGTTGTTCACGCCGGCGCCCGCGCGCGCAATCGCAAGCAGGTTTTCGGGCAGCGTCATCTCATGCATGTCCGCAGAACGCACCAAAACGGCGTCAAAGTCCTCCGCCGCATCCGTCACCCGAAAGGTGTCGGTGGGGAGATGGTCGTGAATTGCGTCAGAAATATTATTGAGTTTTTTTATTGTAAACATTTTTCATCCTCTGTTAATCATCAAACACGTTTTCCCTGTTCAAAATCCCGAATTGTCTCAACCAGCCGCTCAACGCCCTCACGCGGCATCGCATTGTAAATGGATGCGCGGCAGCCGCCGACCGAACGGTGGCCTTTCAGGTTGATCATACCGCGGCTCTCGCACAGCGCCAGGAACGCCTTGGTCTGCTCGTCGTCCGGCAGCGTAAAGGTCGCGTTCATGATCGAGCGGTCTTCTTTGGCTGCAGCGCCTTTGAAAAGATCGGAAGCGTCCAGCGCGTCATAAAGCAGCGCCGCCTTTTCGCGGTTGCGCTTTTCCATAGCCGCAACGCCGCCGGTCTGCTCGACCCACTGGAACACCAGTCCGGCGACATAAATCGCGAAGCAGGGCGGTGTGTTGTACATGGAACCTGCGTCCGCCATCTTTTTATAGCTGAGCATGGAAGGAACGACCTCGTCCAGATCGTCGGTCAGCAGGGATTTTTTCATGATTACAACCGTCAAGCCGGCCGGTCCCATGTTTTTCTGTGCGCCGGCATAAATCAGCGCAAAATCCCGCACGTCAAATTCCCGTCCAAGAATGATGGAAGACAGATCGCAGACAAGCGGCGTGTCCCCAACCGGCGGCAATTCGTTGTACATCGTGCCAAAGATCGTGTTATTGCCGGTAATATGCAGGTAAGCCGCGTCCGGCGAGAGCATTTCTTTGGTAATTTTGGGAATGTAGGCGTATTTGTCTTCCTTGCTGGAGCAGACTGCCACAGCATTGCCCCAGCGCTTGCCTTCCTGCCATGCCTTTGTTGCGAACTGGCCGGTCAGCGCGTAGTCCATCGTCGCGCCGCGCCGCGCAAGGTTCATCGGCACCATGGAAAACTGCAGCGATGCGCCGCCTTGCAGGAACAGCACTGCATAATCGTCCGGAATGTTCATGATTCGGCGAAGGGTCGCTTCGGCATTCTCAATAATCTCTTCGTAAGGACGCGATCGGTGACTCATCTCCAGCACGCTACATCCCGCGCCTTTGTAGTTCACGAGGTCCGCCTGGACCTGCTCAAGCACGGGGAGCGGAAGCATGGAGGGTCCCGCCGAAAAATTGAATACTCGTTCCATTTTTTTGTCCTCCGAAGAAATGTTTAATCCGTTTTTCTGCCGGTAAAAGAGCCGGCAAAATAAAAAACCAGCCTTTTACGGCTGGTTTTTATTATACCTTTTTCCCGCTCGCTTGGCAAGGCTTTACAACTATAATGCATTAAAGAATTTTGTCATTTCGCTGTCAATCCGTTTGGTTTTCTTTTTCCCGCCCTCTATGGCTGTCAGTCAAAACGCATATCCTTCTCTGCGCCATGGCGTCTGCGCCGAATCATCGATATTCCCCGTCCCGGTTCCTTACCGGGGCAGAAAATATGCTTCCGAAAGTACCCGGAACTCCGCTTAGAGCCCAACGGAACAAAGTGCATTTCTCTGCGGCAGGCACGCTGATCGCTCAGGCGGCAGATTCCGCTTCTGCCTCGGATACTGGGCGCTCGACCGCATAAATATAGGTTCGATAGTCCTCTCCCTCATAGCTGCAGGTAATAAAGGAATATAGCCGGTTTACACCGTCCTTGGGAGAATCACTGAGGGTACAGCCGTTGATATATCCCAGCGCATACTGCTGAAAAGCCTCGAGAGACTCAAAGTCAGTCATCCGTCGCAGGCCATCGGCAGGCGCAGCTTCCACGCCCACAATTCGCAAAGGGATTTCGCGCTGCGGCGTATAAATAACGATATCGTCCTGGAACTGCTCAAACGCCTCCTGTTTTTTGAGCTGGATCAGGGGCGAAAATCGTCCACCGGCTTTCAGATTATGCCCATAGAGCACCACATGCTGCTCCTCAAAGTCCTGAACGCAGGCATAATCCAGAAAAATCGCGCCGCTGCGATCCTGTTCCCCTTCAAAATTTGTAGTCAGATACTTTGCATTATCCGACGCACGAACAATCGGTTCGTCAATTCCCAGCCCTTGTGCGCGGATCCATCCGACAATTTCCGGATTGATTTCGCGCAGCGCCTCAAAATCCACCGATTCTTCTTCCATTTCTTCTACAGGCTCTTTTACCATTTCTGTTTTCGGCGCAGAAACCGGAGACAGAGAAGCCTGCGTTGCTGCTTCAGCCGCCTTATCAACGCGGGCCTGCACAAAAAGGATCGCTCCGATCACTGTCATGCTCAGCGCAAGCAGCGCCAAAGCCAGGCGCAGCCGTACACTTTTTCGCATTAAGGCTCACCCCCGATATACTCTCCCGTATAGGGCAGCGGCTCCAACGGTATCGGTTCGGGCGGCACTTCCTTTTTGCGGTTTGCAATGGTGAGCACCAGAACATCCGGAGACTCCGAAGGCCCGATTAAATGGGTAGTTCCATCTGAAATATACCCTTCCGGAGCGGTAACCTCCACCACTGTATAAAAACTGTCCGGATTCAGGCCGCATATCTGCGCGCTTCCCTGCGCTCCCGTCGTGCGGTACCGGCCCAGGAACAAATCCCGCGCCTCTCCCTGACCGACCCGGACCCTTTCATAGAGCGCAAATTCCGCCCCATCCAGTTTTATCTCAGGAGACGCCTGGTCAACCTTTTCAATCACAATGCAACGGGAAAAATCCGCCTGATCGAAGGAAAAATCCGCCGCCAGATCGGTTGTCGGCGCACCGATGCCGACAAAGCTCTGCGCCTCATCCCGTCCGCCTTCAGGCGTATAAAAACAGGCGTTATATCCGGTAACCTGCTCGCCGGTTACATGCATTGTGATCACGCCGGGGTCCGCGGTAATGAAAGCGGTATAGCTTCCATCCCCATTATTGATCGGCGTACTGTCAAAAGTCGCGCCGGGATCCAACGTCGCTGCCAGAGGGATGAGGCTTCCATCCTGATTTCTTCCCGCATTGCCATAAACTACCCGCAGCTTAAACTGTCCACTGTTCGGGTCGAGTATCGATGCGCCATGGATCGCGAATAATGCGACGGCCGGTTCCTGCGAGGTAAGGCTGAAAAGCCAGTCTCTGACCGCATTGATCCTGTCCTGCTGCTCCTGCGGCAAAGAGGAATCGTCAGCCACTTCGCCTGCAACCGCATTTGAACACTGCCAGATCGCCGCCTGGGTTGCGGTGATTGATTCTTCCGGGGTAAAAGCAGCATATTTCGGCGCGAGTCCCCACAGCAGCGCAGCTTCCCGCATTTCCTCGATCGTTGCATACGGATAGGCCGCCTGAACAATCGCCTGTATTTTGTCTGCGTTTATATCGTCATAGTATCCGCCGTCCTCGGGATTGACCCGTGCATATTTTGTGCCTTCACCGGAGAAAGTCTCAAAATCACAGCAATAAGTCTGAAAAGTCAATGTATCCGGTGTTCGCAGGGTAAACAAAGCTGTGTTTACCAGTCGATCCTGAGCCACCGAATATAGTTTGATTGAGTTGATCTGACTGCTTATATGGTTAAACTCATAGTTCAGTGCTCCCGCACCCGGCGCCAGCAGCGCCAAGACCAATATCATCAAAAGCGCCAGAATTAAGGCAAGGGTTAATCGTTTCATGCCTCGCTTCTCTGCCTCCCAAAAAGATTCTTTAAGATACTTTACGCCTGCGCCTGCGGGAAGTATGTCGAAGTGAAATAATAATTCGAGCGATATACTGGCAAATATTGATTTATTTTGTTTTTTTAATTCGGTTTCTTGATTGGGATAGATAATAAGATTCGATTTTCGGCTACGTATTTTTAAGTATCCAATCATCGGTTGGTTGAATGGGATTCGCTTTGATCTTTTTTCCGGAAAGACAGCGCCGCAAACAAAAACGCCTGCCGGATAAACCCGACAGGCGTTTGTTTGGATTATTAGAGAATATGTGCGCGCTGCAATGCTGGTTTAAGCACGTAATACAGGATCAGGCTTGCGGCCACCGCAATCAAGCCGTTGGTGAGGGTCACCGCGCCTTTCACCGCCACAATCGGCCAGACACCCGCCCACGGCATTGCATAAATCAGCCGCTGGGTAATGATCGTTTTCGCAATATAGAGCACGCAATAGCTGAGCGAGCCGCATACCGCTGCGACAATCATCCGCGCTTTTCCCGCCTGTTTTGCACCCCAGTGCGCGATCAATCCAGCCACAAGGCCCATAACGAACTTATTGATAAAGGTGATCCATGCCTCGGAAGCGTACTCACTGCAAAGATCGAACAGCGCGCTGCCGATGCCCGCCGCAAGGCCGCCGGGCACACCGCCAAAAAGCAGCCCGCTCAGCAGGCAGAATACATTGCCGAAATGCAGCATGGTATCATCCGTGCCAACCGGTATCTTGATACGCAGGAAGGTTCCCACAAACACCAGCGCCGCCATCAGTCCTATCATTGCAACTGTCCTGGTATTGAACCGTTTTCTTTCTCCCATTTGTTTGTTCTGCATATCCATCGTTTTATCCTCCAACAGGGTTTCTATGTGTTCCCATTTTACGCAGAATGTGATATCATTGAAATATCCAATTTATAATATTTTTATGGTATCAGATTCAACACATACGGAGTGTGTTCTCATGGAATTGTATGAAACACCGTTGTTTACATCCGAAAAGGGTCCTTTATATCTGCGGCTGTACAAAAGCATTGCCGCGCAGATCACGCGCGGACAACTGCACGCGGAACAGAAGCTGCCCTCAAAGCGCGCGCTTGCGGCCCAGCTGGGGCTGAGCGTGAATACCGTTGACGGCGCCTATCAGATGCTGGTCGCGGAAGGATATATCGAGGCAAGGCCCAAAAGCGGATTTTATGTCTGCCGCATTGCAAAGATGCCGGAACCGCCTTCTCCCGTGCCCGCAGCGCCGGCACCCGCGCCGCAAGCGCAGAACTGGCTGTATGATTTTCGCACAAGCGGCGTCGACCCCTCGCTCTTTCCCTACAAGACCTGGGCGCGAATCCAACGGGAAATTCTCACCGAGCATCCTGATTATCTGAACCTCGGTGAGCGCGGCGGCGATCTTTCCCTGCGCAGCGCAATTGCCGATTATCTGCACGAATACCGGGGGGTCCGCTGCACCGCGGAGCAAATCGTGGTCGGCGCGGGAATCGAATATCTTGTCGGCCTGCTTGCCGGCTTGTTCCGAGACCGCCTTTTCGCACTGGAGGACCCGGGCTACGGCCGCATCTATCGGGTATTGCAAAACAACTGCATAACCAGCGTCTTTCTGCCCGTTGACCAGAACGGGCTGGAGGTTGACCGCCTTGATGGCTGCGCGGCTTCGGTGGTCTATGTCACCCCCAGCCACCAATTTCCAACCGGCGCCATTCTTCCCATGCAGCGCCGTCAGGCTTTGCTGAACTGGGCCGCCGCAATGCCGGGACGTTATATTATTGAGGACGACTATGACAGCGAATTCCGGTTTGATACAAGGCCGATCCCCGCTTTGCAGGGTCTGGACAGCTGCGGGCGGGTGATTTATATCAGCACCTTTTCACGAATCATCGCCCCTTCCATCCGCATCGCTTACATGGTCCTTCCGCCCAGTCTGGAAGAGGCGTTCCGGCAGCGTTATTCGGTCTATTCCCCAACCGTTTCGCGGTTTGAGCAGAACACGCTGCGCCGGTTTATACAAAGCGGCGCATTTTACCGGCATTTGAACCGGGTTCGTGTCGCATACCGCGCGCGCCGCGACCTTCTGGTCGAACTGCTGACGGGCATGGCGGTGCAGCGCGGCGTCACTGTCACGGGCGCGCACACCGGGCTGCACCTGATTGCGCAGGTTCGGGGAGAGCTGAGCGAACAGGCGCTCGTCCAGGCCGCTGCCGAACAGGGGGTTCATCTGCGCGGACTGTCGGAATATTGCCTGGGGGATAGAAGCGGCCTGCCTGCATCGTCGGTTGTGCTTGGCTATTCTTCGCTCGCAGAGCAGGCGCTGCGCGAGGCATGCGCGCTGCTTCAAAAAGCCTGGTCTGCGCCGCGCTGAGCCCTCTGCTTTAACCTTGTTTGCCGGGCATGAATCCCTTCTGCGTCGTATTTATCCTCCATGCGGCAGTTTATAAACAAAAAACTATCGCGCATTTTGGCTGTTTTTCTGTCAAATTCGCAAAAAAGCTTCATTTTTCTTGGAAATACAAGGAAAAAGTGATACTATTGTTTCGGTTTTGTACATACGGCAGTCTCTGACTTTCAGATCGGAAAGCCGGCAATGCTGTGTTCCTGTGTGCCGCTGGAAGCATGACGGCGCAAAGAACCATCGTCATCATGGAGGAAAACAAATGATTTACAGTGAAAAAAATCGACAGGCTGCGGCCGGAAATTCTTCTTCCGCTGAAACCGTCCAGCCGGCCGCTGTGCCGCCTTCTGCGCAGCCCGATCCGTCTGATGAAAACAGCTCTTCGTTTTCACAGGCAGGCATGAGACGTCCTGCCCCCCGCAAAAAAATACGTCTGACCAAACCGTGGGGCTACGTTGGTCTTTTTATACTGTTTTCTTTGCCGGTTATCGGATTTATCTTTTTGATTGTTTTCTGCTTTTCAGACAAAAACCGCAACCGCAAAAACTTCGCCCGCGGCTATTTTCTTTATGCGCTTGTGTGCGTTATTCTGCTGAGCGGATTGCTCGGCGCAGGATACTTCACACTCATCAAGCCGCAGGCGGACGCGCTGGGCGGCGGCCCGCAGGCAGTTCTTACTGTGCTTAAGCGCTCTGTTTCCGGGGATGCGGTTGTTTTGGACACTGCGCAACAGCAGGCCATTGCCAGCGGCGACCTCTCCGCTCTTGATCCGGAACAGCTTCAGGAACTTGAAGCACTGTTTGCCGGCGCCGACGACGAATTTCTGCGTCGGTACATAGACGAAGAGCCCAAACAGGAAAGCACAAGCCGTATAGTCACAGAGCTCCCGGATTCTCTGCCGGACACCTTCAGCGGCCGCAGCATCAGCACGTTCCAAACCGGTGAAGGCGAAACCTGTTATTCCATTTTCAACGTCTCGACCGACGAGTTTGAAAGCTTCAGCACAGCGCTGGGCGAAAGCTTCACCCTGCAAAGCGAAGCGGAAAACAGCCTGCGTTTTCTTGCACAGGACGGCTCCACATTGATGCTGAACTACAGTGAGCCGGACGAACTGCTGACCCTGATCGTCTTTTGATTGGATAAGGCCTGCGCCTGCCATGCGGCAAGCCCCGCTCTTAAATTTCACGGCTCCGTTTCCCGGCTTCCCGCGATTTGCCTGCTTTACACAAATTGCGCCAAACACGCTCCCGGGGACAAACCAGCTGCTTACTTGCTCCACACCCTCCGAATGTGTCGAGGACTGGAAACCAGTCAAACGCCTGTCCACAGACGGGCGTTGCCTTTTTCAAGAGCAGCTTTTTGACAGTCATAAAGCTGCTGATCTTTTCTCGATTTTTTCGAAGCTTGAAGCGAAAGCCCTTAATATTTCTGTCAGGGCCGGGGGTATCTCTATGCTTAAGCAAACAAAATAAAAAGCGGCGCCGGATCGGTCCCGGCGCCGCTAATTTGTCTTTAAAGCTATACAAGGGTTTGCCGCGCTTATGCGCTGTGAAAAATGATGCAAAATCCAGGCAAAGTATTTCCACTATTTTCCCTGCTGCATCGAATCGCAGCGGGGCAGATGAATGGAAAAGCGGGTGCCGATCCCCTCGCTGGTCAGCAAATCAATATAGCCGCCATGCCTGTCCACAATCCATTTTGCGATTGAAAGCCCCAAACCGCTGCCGCCCTGCCGGCGGCTGCGTGCCTGATCCGAGCGGAAAAAGCGATCAAAAACCTGCGAAACCTCGCCGCTCGCGATTCCCTGTCCGTTATCCTGCACCGTAATCGTCGGCGCACCGTCCCGGTCATATGCCGCGCGCAGCAAAATCGTTTCCCCGGACGGCGTGTATTTTGCGGCATTGTCCGCAAGAATGCGGATCGCCTGCTTGAGCATGGCCGGGTCGGCGAGCGCGGTTACCTCCTGCCGCGCCTCCAGAAGCCAGCGGTGCTGCGCGTCGATCATGGCAGACTCTTCACGCACCTCCCGCACAAGGTCGCTGACCGAAAGCTGTTCCGGAGAAAACCGGTTTCTGCCGCTGTCGCCGCGTGCAAGGAACAGAAGCTGCTCAACAAGAACGCTCATCTGCTCTGTTTCGCTCTTGATGGCCGCAATGGATTCTTCCAGCACCTTCTCGTCGGTTTTCCCCCACCTGTCCAGCATATCCGTGTAGCCCTTGATGACTGCAATCGGCGTGCGCAGTTCATGAGAGGCGTCTGACACAAAGCGCGTCTGCTGGCTGTAGCTTTCCCGTGTGCGGCGCAAAAGATTATTGATTGCATCCTCCAGACCTTTCAGGTCCCGGTCGCCGGTGTGGAGCATCGCGTCCGGCAAGGTTGGCTGAATCTGCTCTATGGCGTTTTCCAACGTATGCATTCTCTCAAAAGAGTCCGCTTGCTTTGCGCTTTTGTCCTGCTTTTCCGGCTGCTGCGGCTGCGGCGCATAGCTTTCTTCCGAAAGCTCCTGCGCAGCCTGCGCCAGATGATAAAGAGGCTGAAGCTGTTTTCTCACCTGCCGAACCGCAAACAGATCCGCGATCCACACAATGACCGCCTGCACCAGGAGCACGATCGGGATCGCCGCTGCAAGCACATAAAACAACCCGGTTGCGTCCACAACAACGGTTTCCAGTCCGACAGCCGACATGGAATAACCGACCCAGATCAACCCGGGCGTGGCTGTGTCCGAGAACACAAATGCACGATCCACCGCATTCAGCAATCTGAATGGGTTATATTCGTTCAGGTATGCGCTGTCGTTTAGATAGCACCAGCACAGAACAGTCGTCAGCAGCAAAATAATATCCATCGCCGCAAGCACAAGCCTGGTGCGCCTGGATTGCAGCCGCTGTATGCGCTGGGCCGTCGATGTTCCCTGCTCTTTCATTGCTCTTCCCTGAGTACATAACCGATTCCGCGCACCGTGTGGATCAGATCGGCCCCAAAAGCATCGTCAATCTTTGCACGCAGATAGCGGATATATACATCCACAACATTCGTTTCCCCAACAAAATCATAGCCCCAGACTTCTTCAATAAACTGCTCCCGGCTAAGCACGATCTGCTGGTTGCGCAGCATCAGTTCCAGCATGGAGAATTCCCGGCGCGTTAACTCTATAGTCGTGCCGTCATAGTCCACTGTATGCCTCGCGCAGTCCATGTGCAGCTTGCCGCATTGCAGCATGGTCTGTCCGCTCAGTGCGCCCGCATTCTTGCGGCCGCGCAAAGTCACCCGAATCCTTGCCAGCAATTCCTCAATCGCGAACGGCTTGGTTACATAATCGTCCGCTCCCATGTCCAGTCCGGTTACCTTATCCATCACTGCATCCCGTGCGGTCAGCATGATCACCGGCATATCCGAACTCCTGCGCAGCCTGCGCATCACCTCGATGCCATTGAGTTCCGGCAGCATGAGATCGAGCAGCATCAGATCATAATCACCCGAAAGCGCCAGTTCCAGTCCGGTCCGGCCATCCGCGGCCTTGCCCACCTGATACCCTTCATGGGATAGCTCCAGTTCAAGAAAACGGGCAATTTTTTCCTCGTCCTCCACAATCAGAATTCTGTTCATTCCGCTCCTCCGTCTCCCGTTTTCTGCTTCTCTGCCGGCCGCAGCAACAAGGCGCCGCTTCTGCGCCCGGCACAACGTCGGTTTGCCGACTTTGTGCACGAGGTCCCGCCCTTTTCGGCAGACCGCAAAAACTCCTTTTGCCCTTTTGGTTTTCGCCGCGCATTCTGCAGGTTTGGTCTTAACCCTTCAGACTTGCGCATCAGTTTAATTCCCCGCGGCCATTTCAAAGCACCTTGGGAACCGGCCGCCATAATTATTTGCTGATCTCTTTCTTTATGTCGTCCGCGATATCGGTTGCTTTTCCCATCGCCTTATTGACCGAATCCTTTCCGAGTTCCGTTCCGCTGAAAGAATAGCGGCAATCAAAGAACAGGCTGACCAGCATTACAGGCAAAACGACCCAAAAACAAAACAGAAACAGCAAAATGCAGACATTGACAGGAACCGAGAGAACCAGTTCGCCTGAACGATGCACTTCCAGACAGTTTTTGTTTCCCTTATCGATCAGATCACGCAAAAATGCGCCGAATCTGCTTGCATTCTTTTCCGGCGGCTGCTCTTCCTTTTCGGGTTCCTCTTCTTTACGGGTAGAATAAGCCGCGCTCTGCCGGTTGATTTTCCCCTGAGATTCCAGAAGTATCAGCGCTTCCAGAATATCCCAATCGGTCTGCTCCAGCGCTTCTTTCGCCTGCGCATAGCTTACGCCGGTTTTCTCTACAAGCTTTTCTACCAGTTCAAGGTTCTGTTCCATATTGATTTCCTCCTTCAATGAGGCAATCATAAGCCGGAAATATTAAAAACATTTCTTCATCAGGTTAGAATTTGGTTAAAAAATGCCGGGCTGTTTTTTACCGTTTTTCAACTTGCTCAGAATGGCTGTGCAGCCCTTAAAAACGTCCCGATAGGTCGTCTCAAAGTCGCCGGTATACCAGGGGTCGGCTACCTCCCCCGCTTCTCCCGCCCATTCCAGAAGCAGACTGATCTTATGTTCGGGATCGCCGCCAAACAGCCGAAGCATGTTTCTTTTATTCCACTCGTCCATGCCGATAATATAATCATACTGCGCGTAATCTTCCTTTCGCAGCCGAACGGCTGTTTTCCCCGCGCAGGAAATGCCCTCCCGCTCCAAGCGCAATCTTGCGCCGCGATGGGGCGGATTGCCCAGCTCCTCAGAGCTTGTCGCTGCCGACGCCACATAAAAGCATTTATCCAATCCCTGCTTTTTCAGCATATCTTTCATCACAAATTCCGCCATCGGCGACCGGCAGATATTGCCGTGGCAAACGAATAAGATTTTTGTCATCGTTTTTCTTCCTTAATTATACCAATTTATACAATTCTATGCCTGATTATACGCAACACCTTTGTGCGACATCCACAAACACGATTACCGTATTTTTGCTTAATTTGGTATCGTTTGGTATGGATTTTCCATCGAGTGTCGTAAAAGTGTCGTAAATTCAGATCGATTTACGACACCCTTTTTGGGCGTGGCAGACGAACATTCTCCTGTGGCAGAGAACCGATCTCCAGCATCTCGTTTTGGGCATCTTCATAGCCAATATGGGTGTAGGTGTTCAGCGTAACCCCGATGTCGCTGTGGCCCATAATGTACTGCAGCGTCTTGGGATTCATACCGGATTTGGCCATATTGGAGCAGAAGGTGTGTCTGCATACATGGGGTGTGATTTTGGGCATTTGCACCCTGTAAATGCTGTTATACTTGTCGCAAATGTGCTGAAAGTACTTCTCCCAATGCAGTGCCACCATGGGCATCCCGTTCTTGTCCAGATAGAGGAAACGGCTTTTTCCTCCAATAATGGGCTCCTTTTTCTGCTTCTTTCGGTTCGCAATAATGGTTGCAAAGCAGTCCCGCACCTCCGGTGTCATGGGCACCATTCGGGTACCGCAGCTGGTCTTTGTGGGCTCAATGACATACTCCATATTGCGTGTGCGCTGCAGCTGATGATCGACAATAATTCGGTTATTTTCGAAGTCAATGTCGTCAACTGTCAGCCCCACGAACTCCGAAATGCGAAGTCCTGTCTTGAAGAGAATGAAGATCCCTTCGTAGTATTTGCAGAAATGAGGATCATTTTTGACAAACTCCAGAAAGGCCCGTTCCTGCTGACGGCTGATGGCTTCTCTGGTCACACTGTCGTTGACCACCACCGTATTCAGTTGGAACTCAAAGGGATTTTTCAGCAGCAAATCATTTTCCACCGCCATCTGGAAGGCCGGTCTCACCACGCCGCGAATGGAGTGGATGGTACTGTAGCCCCGTCCGTCCTCCTGCAGTTTGATGAGCCATGCTTTGGCATCGTAGGTCTTGACCTTGTCAATTCTCCTCTGTCCGAAGGGTTCCTTCTTGAGGATGTTCACCACGAAGTTGTAGTTGGCCTGCGTGTTGTGGCGCACACCTCGCTTCTGGCCGAGGTATCTCTGCACAAGTTCCAGCACCGTCATCTCTCCGCCGCCGGGGACGAGATTGCTGTTGAGTTCTTTCTGGATCAGCTGTTCCTTTTCTCTGAGAGAAAGGTCGTTCCGCTTGCCTTTTGGCATCGTATCGGATGGTGTCAGCTTCCAACTGTAGACTGTTTTCCGCTTTCCACTGGCATCCTGATACTTGTATTCATATTTTCCATCTTTGAGCTGGCTCTCTCCGTTCCAGAGTTTTCGACCCTTGTGGTCTTTTCTTGTATCAGACATTCAAGTCTCCTTTCTTAGATACGATGATCGTCGAAAAGAGCCGAGCTATGATATATTAACTATATCATAAACCCGGCTCTTTTTCTACCTCTTGTTTCCTTAGATAGCGGTCATATATTCATCCAGATACTGCTCAAAAAGTCTCCGCTTGATCTGCGGGCGGGTGCCGTTCCAAAGGATGTAGTTGGCACCGGGATTCTCCTCAATGAGCTTTCGCATCTTTTTGTCACCGATCCGGAAGTACTTGGCGGCCTCCTGCACGCTCAGGGTGTACTTTCTCCAAACGGGAATATCACAATAATCAAAGTTCTGGGTCTGCTCTTTTGCCATAGGCATTTACCTCCTGTTTCATATTTCGTTTGTTTTCTTATTCATAATCAATACCTCCTGTTGCCAAGTGGGAAAACGGTAGTTTTTTCACTTGGCGATGTCTTAGTTGTCGTAAATTCAAGAATGCGTTGTCGTAAATTTTGAATGAAAGGAAGGGAATGAATCAGCGTTCCTGTTCCTGTTTTCTCTCCTGCCTGCCGCCAAGAGTTTGGTCAATATTGTGGCGAATGGTATCCAGCCGCCGTGCTTCATCTCTGGCGGTTTGGTACTGGTTGTAAAGCTCGTTTTTCTCCTTGATGAGCTGTTCCACTTCCGTCTGCAACGCCTTGTGGCTTGGTAACTTCTTCAAGCCCTTGGAGTCAAAATATCGTTTGGCAGCGTTCAGAATGATGAAGTCGCCGTCGTGATCGTCACGATATTTCTGACGGGCTTTTTCGGTTTTGCAGGCTTTCAGCTCGTCAACTACATATCTTGTCTTGTGGTAATTTGTTGCTTGGTCACGGAACTCTTTCTTTTCCTTGATGGCAGCTTCAATCGTTTTCATCTTGGTGCGAATATCACTTAGCTTCTCATGGGCAGCATCGCAAGCGGCAGCCAATGCTTCGGGAGAATCAAATCCCATTTCCTGATACAGCACAAAGGCTCGACTGGCATTTTTGAGATTGTATTTCTTTGCCCAATTCTCGTAACCTCTGCCCTTGGCTTTGGCGGCATCCACATCCACCATGCGGTTGACGGTGTTTTGTTGTTTGATGAAGTCCTGCATGGTCGGTGCAGAATGAACAAGAGGTGTTTTCGTTCTGACCTGTTTTGCGTTTCTGACAAATGCGGCGAACACAGCCGTTTTATCAAAATCATCACCCAGCTTTCGTGCTGTGATGGGGCGTGTCCTGTCGGGTGTGAGATAGGACAATCTCCCTCGGCTCTCCTTGACGGTGATGCCACGGCGGAGAAGTTTTTCGGCGAAATCCTCATAGCTGACAGCGTCGGAAAGTGCCATGCGGATTTCTTCACGAAGCTTGTCTTTGTCTGTTTCAAACTTGGTCTGTTTGATGGGCAAGCCCTGCTTGGCAAGAGCAGCGTTTTCTGCATCCAGCGCAAGCTGTCCTTTCTTTTTCGCCCAATACTCACGCTCAGTCACTCTTGTCTTGCTTCCGTTCAGTAGATCTATCTGATACAGACCCGCATCGTGGCACATCTCCATGACTTCGGAGCGAAGATACTCCATAGCGGCGTTGGTACATCGGTGCTTCATGCCCGGTTGGATATCGCACGGTCTGTCCATATACGGCATGAACGGAACTTCCATAATTCGTAGGGAATTGATCACGATGTGTACATGAACATTGCCGCTGCCGTTGTGTCCGTCGGGGTGTGTACAGACAATGGCTTGATGACCGGGAAAGTGTTCCTTGCAGAATTTCTCTCCAAGGCTCTGTGCCAGATCTACGTTCAGTCCGTGGTCGGGCACATCCTTGGGATCGAAGCTGATGATATAGTGATGACTTTTGACATCCTCTCGTTTTTGATTTTTGCCATAGCGGAGATTGGCTCTCAGACACGCAATCGCAAAATCTTCGTCACCGCAGTTCAGCATAGAAATGCGGTAATCCTGTCTTGGGATGAGTCTGCCGTTTTCGTCCAGGGTAGGCTTCATGGTAAACTCGTCATGCTCAAAAGTGAGGTAGGCTTCGGCGGCAGAGTAGTCGGCATTTTTAGAGCTTATATGCTTGAACATTGCCAACAGCATCACCTACCTTTTTCATTACTTCAAATTTCAGAGTGGCGAGATCAGCGGCGGCATCCTGTAATTCTTTTGCCATAGCAGGATAAGGACTGCGCCACTCGTTGAGATGTCTGGCAATCTGGTTGAGGTTGTTACCAACTTTGCCGTATTCTGCTGTCAGCTTGCCGATGGCTTCCAACAGGGCGTCATTTATATTGGATGCCACGATGACCGGACGGATGGTTGCGCCGGAGATCGCTTCACGGATGAACTCCGCTTGGCTCATGCCGTAAATGTTCAACTGCCGCATAAACTCGGCGTGCTCTTCATCGTCCAGACGGGTTTTTACGATGTGGGTTCGTTTCGGTGTGTTGTAGGTTTTGGCCATTCGGTTCCTCCTTCATTTTTTGAAAATTAAAAGTCGGCGTTAGCCGTATCGCTTCCGCTTTGCGGAACAGAGCAGGGTTTGGGGAAGGCACTCCCCAACAAGATTCATGAGAGGTAAAATGAGCGGCAGGCGAAATTTGGACCCATGGTAGAATCTTGCTCTATGCAACCAAGCTCAGCGTCTATCGTGTCTTTTTAGAAATGGGACAGAAAAAGACCGCCTGCTTTTTGAGCAAACGGTCTGCGTCCATCCTTTTTGATTTGCGGTCAGCTACATTATTTGCCATCCTCCTTCGCCACGGTTTTTGTTTGGCTTTTCAGCCATGTGATCAGTTCCTGCTTCAAAACGAGCTTACGTCCGCCGATACGCAGCGTGGGGAAATTCGGATTACTCAGCAGATTATAGGCACCGGCTTTTGACAGGTGCAGAGCCTCTGCGATCTGCTTGGCATTCATCACATCGGGCATGTTTTCAAACGGTTCTCTTTTCATAAAACTCTCCTTTCGGGTATAAAAAAGCAGCCTCATACAGATGTACAAGGCTGCAATGTCTATGATGTTTTATAGATACTTACTGATGGCTTCGTAGTCGTGCCAAAGCCGTTCATTTCGGGTAATATCGCAATGGTCTCCCTTTGTTTTTCGATCCAATCTGCGATGAAAACTAATCTGCGGCCCAACATAAATCCCATCAGGACAATCTGAAAAAGCCGGAAATTGGTCTGCGGTTAAATCAATGATAGTCCCATCTTCTAAGATAGTAAACGCATGATTTCTGGTGTTGTAAGAATTCCTGGCTCTGTAGATTCCATTTCCTTGCTTAGAGGTGATGTTATATTTTTCTCGTAGGTAGTATCCAAATAGATCAGCAGAGTCATCACAGCATCCACCGGGGAAATTATTCATCCTATCTGACGGGCTATAGAATTCTCTCTCCCATTTGGCTTCCATAATTGCCTTGCGAAAGTTCAGCGCAATATCGTACAGTTCTTGTAGTTCCATAAGCAATACCTCAACTCACTTTGAGTGCTTGTCCAGAAAAGCACTATACTCGTCACCAAGAAAATCCTCATAATTCCCGGCGATCTTCCCGATACGTTTGCCAACAGCGCTGGGTGTTTTGAAACCAACCTTTTCGGCAATCTCCTTCAGCGAGTATCCCTCATACCGCATCTGCAAAATGGCTTTATCTTGCTCGGTGAGTGTGCCCTTGAACTGCTCGATATGCATTTTTCCGAGGACCTTTTCCTCGAACTGGCCACGGGGATCTTCAATCTCAAAAAGCATATCGCCGTCCAGAATCACGCCGTTTTCCAAAACATCTTCAATGGAGATGTGCGTTGCGGTGCGGCTGTGCGTCCAGGAACGCATGAAGTCTCGCTTGTTGACATTCTTGCCAGTGTAGTCATCCACCTGTCGGTTATTCCACACTTCATCAAACAGTGGCTGCCAATTCTGCTCCTGCACGATCATGTCGGTGAGGTTGCCCACCAGATTGCTGAACTGCTGATAGGTGAGCCACGGCAACTCGTCATCCTTTCCCATCAGGAACAACCGCTGGAAGCTCCACTCCATCTCGTTTTCAAACTTCATTCGGAAATGACGGATGATCTCATAAGACCAACGCCACAGCGGGAAGTCACCAGAGTAATGTTGCCAGTCACCGGGGATGTCCTGATAAGTACCATCCTTCTTGGGCACTTGGAAGAACTGCCATGCAGACCAAGCGTAGCAATCCCAAACCAGTTCCAGAAACGCATCGGTCTCAATCAGCTTCCTGTGTTCAGGAGATGCCAAAAGCTTTTTGATGTTTCTCGGCAGATTGAGATAGGCGGCCCGTTTCTCCACCAACTCCTTGGGCAGTGCGTAAAACAGGGTCAGCCACGACAAGTTGCTGTCCTGCGGAATTTCCATAATGGTCTGCGGCAATACAACGATAAAGCCGGAAGGTCTGTATTTTGTCATGTGGCTCACCTCGATTTCTTAGTTGTTTTATCCCTCTATAATAGATGGGAATGAGAAGGGACGATTTTTTCCAACAGCTCTAAAATTTTTTGAAATTTTATAAAAATCTCCATTCCCATCGGGGTTTATCACAATTGTTGCGAATAAATCCATTATGTTTGATTCTATTCAAGGGATCGGACATTGAACTTAAAATCAGAGTACTCTTCTGGAAATGTTTGAACCATCCAGTCAGCTTTATCATGAATCATCTGCACAATCTCAGAGATATCATACGCAGAGTGCTTCCTCGCAGCTTTAAGAAAGCTAAGGATTTCATTTCCATAAATCCGTTCATCATAACCGGTGTACGCATCAATGATACTGCTTGCCTCAGGTTTCTCTGAAATCGGGGTGTTGTAGGAGATGAAAAGAAAATCATCCTTCAGGAAGTGGTTGCTGTATTTGCTCGGAACATATTTCATATCCACGACACCCTTGGCGGACAAATATCCGAAACACTTATAGTACCTGCCGTACACATACCATTCGGGCAAATCCTCAGCCTTGATTTTTGTAGGGTAGGTTCCCTGTGCAAACAGATAGCCGTTTTCGTCCTCTATAGACTGATGCCGATGATCACGCAGGACGATCTTTTCTTTGGCATAGAGATTGCTTTTAAGTTTTTTCATGCAAACCACCTCCTGTAGGGACGGCGCTAAAATTATGCTTTCAGCTTATATACACGGTTTTTATTGCTGCCCTCTGCAACCACAATTCCCTCTGCAATCAGCTCATTCAGATAATCTCTTGTGCGGGAAGGCTTTAATCCAATATGCTCAGCAATTGCAGATGCCTTTGCTTCGGCACGATCCGTAAGGCAGGCAATAATTGTTTCTTTCATCTTTGCATTTATCGCCGATTTTTTATCGCCGATTTTTATCGCCGATTTTTTATCGCCGATTTTCTCAAATGCAAGTGATAACATAATCCGATCAGGATCGAAGCTTTCGGAGATCACCGGTGCGGTCCATCCCTGTTCGTGCCATACGCGGAAGATGTTGGGAATGCCGCTGCCTGCGCGCTCGCCAATATCGATCAGATTGAACATTTTCAGCATAGTGCCATTGCGGGGATCGGATACGCCGCCGCTCTTCGCGGTATCGATCTCAATACGGAAGTTACCAGGATTGGACATGGTGATACCATCACGCTTTTTGATGACCACCAAACCCTGTCTGCCATAATAGTCGGCATTGACCAGACAGTTTGCCAGAGCCTCGCGCATAGCCTGATGCACAGAGGTGTCATCCACTCGTGCACCGCCCTCCATTTTGAACGGCACTTTGATATCCTGCGTCAGCTTGTTATAAACGCGGAAATAGAAGTCATATACATTGCCGCTCCAATCACCGGAGGAGGAAATAATGCGATCTGTCCAACGGGTGTCGGCGTCGTACTGTTCCTGATAATCAAGGAAATAGGCATTATACTCCCGCACGATGTCATACTCGTTGCCGAACATAAGAAGTCCTGCGGAGGTGGGGTGCTTCTTGCCGTCGGAGCCAATGCCCACAGCGCCGAGTTTCAGCAGGAAGTCTTCGTCCTCCAAAGCCTCCCAAACATGACCGGGTCGGGAAAGTCGCATCCGCTGGCGAAAGCTGCGAACACTCTCCTTGTTGAACACGCTCATGTCCATTTCATTCAGAACCAGCATATCTTGTGTCTTAACAGACGCATCGCGCACCATGGCCTGATATTCTTCCTTGGTGCATTTATAATCACCCTCACCATTGCGGCGATAGGTGGACAGCGGATTTCCGTCCACATAGACCGGTCGATAAGAACGCTCGGCACGGGGGACATTGATCACTACGATATGGTTTCCGTCCACTTCCTGCACGAACACATCTTTAGAGGACAGTATATTCACGCTGGTCTTGTTGGGGTTGTTGACGATGTCCCAAAACTCCTTGACGAGTCTGTCGGGGTCGGGGAGATCAACCGTGTGCAGCGTCTTATCAGGCCATTCTTCCACACCCAGTAAAATGATGCCGCCCAGCGTGTTGGCAAAGGCGGAGTATGTCTCCCAGATGCTTCTGGGCAGACCGCCCGTGGCTTTTTTCGCCTCAATGCGGTTATTCTCTCTATATTTTTCAAGATTGTTGAAGTCTATCATACCGCACCCTCCTGAATTATGTTCTCACGCCAGCTTTTTTCAAGCGGTTCATAGGGGAGATCATTCTCCTCACAGTACTGCTTCAAAGCTTTCATTGCCTTGATGTTGGGACGGGCCTTGCCGTTTTCCCAACGATTCACAGTTGTAAAAGAAACGCCGAGAGCGTTGCCGAACTCTGTTTGGTTCATCAGACGGGACAATCTGAAATTTTTAATTTCGGAGCTGAAAGGCATCTGCAACTCTCCTTTACCAGATGATTGAACTTATTATATCACCAATATAGCGTTTTTACAACAATAAGAATACAATTTAGCACAAGAAAGTACCTGTTGGTCATTGTCCGATGGGAACTTTAAGTTTTCTACAATAACATCCAATCAACCGCAAAGTAATTACTTTTAATTGTATTTTTATTATATTATTTAAATTGACAAAAATAATTACTTTTGGTATGATTTATGAGAGCTATCCATGCGACCAAGGAGGTGGTTATGTGGCAAAAATACAGCGATTTACAATACCGGAATATCACTCTATAACGGAATTCCTGCGCGGCCAAGCATCTCGAATCTTTACCGATATCAAAGAAAAGGATAAGGTCGTTATTGTAAATAAGCAAAACAAGCCGCAAGCCGTCATCATTTCATACGATAGATATATACGGCTGAAGGAAAAAGAAAATTTGGACATCTAACCACCATTCTTAACAGAGGAGAAATTGATATGGCTGAATCAAAGAATCAAACCCCGTCTATTACTACGATCATGTCCATTCCTGATGGCAAAATACTGGACTTCCTGACCAAAAGATTTGTAAATGATACTCCCGAGGAGTATGTTAGACAGAATATTGAAAAAGCTCTCGTCCGCCAGTATAAGTATCCGATTGATAGCTGCAAACCAGAGGTATCAATTAAAGTCGGGTCGGCAAGCAAGCGTGTTGATGTTGTGGTCTTCGAGGAAAACAAACCGCACAAGCAAGAAAATGCATACATCCTCATAGAAGCAAAGAAGGCAAAAACAAATCCGCATGGAAAAAAAGATGGTATCGAACAACTCAAAGCTTACATGGCGGCTTGTCTGAACGCTAAATTCGGCCTTTGGACAAACGGCGACGAACGGTATTGCATTGCCAAGCGAGAAAAGGACGGAGGATTTGTATATGATGAGATCCCTGAAATTCCTTCGTTTGGACAGACAGAGGCTGAAATCTACAGACCAGAACGCAAGAACCTTCAGATAGCGACCGCGGATAATCTGTTATTTGCATTTCGGCGGTGCCACAATTACATTGCCGGAAATGCAGGTATGCACAAGGATGATGCTTTCTGGGAATTGCTCAAGGTCATTTTTTCAAAAATCGAAGACGAGCGTTCTGGAACTATTAATTTCTATGTAACTCCATCTGAATTAAAAGATAAGTCGAAAGCGAGTGCTACAAAAACACGAATCCAAAAGTTGTTCCAAACCCGTGTTGTGGCTAAGTATCCCAAAATCTTTAATAGTGACGAGACACGCACGATTGAACTGTCGGCAGATGTCTTGGCCTATGTTGTATCGCAACTCCAAGGATACTCTTTGCTGGCATCACCTGTAGATGTAAAGGGTATTGCATATGAAGAAATTGTTGGCTCTAATCTCCGCGGCGACAGAGGGGAATTTTTTACACCAAGAAACGCATGTAGAATGGCCGTAGAAATGCTTGACCCTCAAGCCGATCAGCGTGTAATTGACCCTGCGTGCGGCACTGGCGGTTTCTTAATTACCGCAATGAATCACGCACTGAAGGCACTCAGAGAGCAAGAAGCTACCCTGTGGAATGATCCGGATAATCCTACTTCTTACGAAATCGAAGAACTATATAGAAAGCGCGCAGAGTATCTTTCTACGTGTGTCCACGGCATGGACCTTAACCCGGCTTTGGTCAGAGCCGCAAAAATGAACATGGTTATGAATAACGACGGCGCAGGTGGATTGTTCAGAGAAAATAGTTTAGCAAACCCTCATACGTGGGAACCCGAATCTGCCGCTGCTGTTCAATTAGGAAGTTTCGACCTAATTTTTACCAACCCTCCGTTCGGAGCCAATATTTTAATCGACGATGTAAATATTCTATCTCAGTATGAACTGGCTGCAGTCTGGGACGCTGCTGAAAACGGAAAACTCTCAATCCGAAAAGACAAAAACGGAGAAGTCGTCCTTCAGACAAACCAACCTCCAGAAATCCTGTTCATCGAACGCTGCGTGCAACTCTTAAAGCCCGGAACAGGAAAAATGGCAATGGTAATTCCTAACGGCATCCTAAACAATCCTTCCCTTGAGTATGTCCGTTCTTGGTTGTTAACCAACGCTCAGCTTATCGCGGTCGTTGATATGCAACGCGATCTGTTCCAGCCCAAAAATGATACCCAGACATCAATGGTACTCATTAGGAGATTCAGCAAGGAAGAAAAAGCATTGGCAGAAAGCGGGAATATAGACTACCCAGTGTTTATGGCCGTCGCTGAAAAGATCGGACACGATAAGCGAGGTGCCACGATTTACAAGCGAGATGCTGAAGGAAATGAAATTCTTTCTGATGTCAATAATCAGGAGGAAGCCATCGATCCTGTTACCGGAAAGACCGTTGTTTATTCCGCCGGAACGAAAGACAGAGTAGTCGATGACGAAATGCCTGACATTGTAACAGCCTTCAAGAAATGGCAGGAAGAAGTGCTATGAAAATATCAACAGTATACAGAGCCGAACTGTCAAATCGCTGTCGGATCGACTCATCTTACTATCTTTCAGAAGGAAATATCGCAATCAGATTGGTGGAGGCTGCAATAAAGAGATCTCCCAGGTATATACATTTAGGGGATAAAGAGGTTGTAACTGTATGGCAACCAAACAGAAACATCTTAGTGTATGCTGGTGATGAAGAAGAATCCGTTCCATATTTGCAACCGTATGATATTTTGGAATTTCTTCCGGAACCACGAGCACAACTATCGAGCCATAAGAATCCGATTGATAAGCTTAAAGTTCCTTCTGGCACCATACTTCAGACATGTTCTGGCAGAAACTTGGGCCCCCTTGTTATCTCGGATCAGTATCTGGAATCGTTTGTCTTCGGAAGCGACCTGATGCGAATTACGATTGATGATCCTGACACAAGGTTCTATGTATACGCTTTTTTGAACACTTGGGTCGGACAAGCGTTGTTACATTCAAGTAAAACAGGATCAGTAATTGATCATCTCAGTGCAGATGATATTAGAGATTTGCGCATTCCCGTTTTTAGTGAAAAGGTATTTGAAGATGCCTCTGCCCTCATGAAGAAGTCCCATGAATTGTACTCACAAGCACGCATGGAATTGGTCCACTGCAAAGAAGAATACTGCTCAGCGATTGGCACCTATAAAACAACAGCCCCTCTCCGTAATGGTTGGAATGTTTCCTTTAAGAATATATTCAACGGAAATGGAACTCGCATAGATGCCGCATACTATGATTGGACTACTCTCGATGCTATCGAAAAGCTCCGCGCCGTTGGTGGAGTCCAATTGTCTACAGTGGCCAAAACACATAAGCCCGGCGGGCGAAACAAAACAAACTATGTTGAAAAAGAGTATGGGTTGCCAACACTCTCTGGTCGCCAGTTACTTCAAAACCAAGCTGTAGGGCTTAAATATTTGCCCAAATCTTCTTCCGAAAAATACAGCAGTTTTAGATTGCAGAAAAATTGGATTGCATATCCTGCTGATGGACGTGTTGAGGGAAGATTGGGTACGCCTGTGATAATTACTGAAAACAGAGACGGTTGGTTTGCAAGCGGGCATGTTGGACGTATAGAAGCCAATCCCGGTATTCATCCGGGATACCTCTACCTCGCCTTTTCACACCCAATTGTCCAAGCTCAGCTTTCCGCAGTTGCTTGCGGTTCCGTTGTAGATGCAGTCTATCCAGAGGATGTCGAAAAATTCATTCTTCCTCCTCAAATAGGATTCGAGTACGACAGGGTTACTACTGCATGGGAAATGATCTCCAAAGCAGATTCCTTAAAAACAGAAGCGTGTCAATTGCTTCTACAGCAAATGAATCAGTAATTTCAGAAACAAAAAAGCGCCCATCGGTCACATCAGACCGATGGGCGCTGCGCTATGTTCAGTTATTCCTCCATGACCTCCAGCATCATTCTGGCTCCCAGTTTGAAGCCGTTCTGGAAGGTCAGGCAATCTGTGATGGTTTGAAACTCATGCATGCAATCCGTGTACTTCTCAAACAGTTCCTTCTGTTCATCCGTCATGGTTGCCCGGAGTTTTTCTTCATTTCTGCAGATCAGTTCCTGCAGCTTCTTATATTCCTTACAGGAGGTATCGTACTCTGTCGGCTCGATATTGCCGTACCAGAATTCCTCAATGATTCTCATACTGCACCCTCCCCGTAGATCAGTTCGTGGAGGATAATCTCCTCTGCGCGGTTACGAATGCTGTTCATAGCTCTGACCCATGCCATCGGGTCAGCGGCTTTCAAATCCTCCGTTACGTCCTCAGCTGCCTTCATCTGCTCCGTAATCAGGAGTATACGCTCCTGTGCCTGCTCGTTCAGGTCCGCCAGATATGTCCAGAGTCGACCATTGAGGATCAAGCTTTCAAACAGGATCGGGTGCTCCTGTTTCAGATACTCCCGGTGCAATCTGCCCCATTTTCTGATGGGACGAAGTTCTTCAGTAAGGACTAAATTGGGCAGAAAATAGTCCCCAACGAGGGTGTATTCCAAGCCATTTTCCATGATTGTTTTTCGCATGTTTTTTGCTCCTTTTACGACAAATTCCATCATAGCCCGGCTTTTGTGTCGTAAAAGTGTCGTAAAATCAGGTGGTCAAAATCGAAAAAAGCTTGATATATCAAGGGTTTCCGGGCTTAGGTTAATACCATGCCGTGGCAGACGAAAAGTATTTTTATCATCTTTTTATAACTCCTCATAAGTCCTGTATTTCTTCTCAAATGCTTGATATTACAGGATTTTTCACACTTTTCGTGCAGCCTGAGCTTCCACCTGTTTTGAAGATATCTTCTCGAATCTTCTCAGGATTTCTCATGTTTTTTCCTGCAATATTGGTAAAGGCGTTGG
>CALWZE010000088.1 GCA_944385925.1 uncultured Clostridia bacterium | reverse complement strand
TTAAATACTCTTTCAAAAAGTGTCACGGTAATTCGTCCTTTCATTTCATAGGGGTGTCGGACGTTTCAGACGCCCGGTTGGATTTATTTTTCCTCGCTGTCGATGATCGCCTTAATTTTCCGAACTTCATCAACTGCCTTTTGGCTCATGTCGTAAGGGGAGACACCCTGACGGTCAGCATCGATGACCTCGGAATTGTAGTGAATGAAACCAAGAAAATCCTCAGCAGGAATTCGGGAGCGAATGAATTCCTCATCCTTTTCGTCCCGGACTTTGTTTGCCACTACGCGCACTTTGCGGACACCCAGCTGGGTAGCAAGACGTTTTACATTGCCATAAGTCTGTATACTGCGCGCACCCGGCTCAATGACGACGATGAACTGGTCCATAACAGAGGAGGTACCGCGGCCGAGATGTTCAAGGCCGGCCTCCATATCCAGAACAACGACATCGTCCTTTTGCAGCATCAGATGGGAGATAATCTGCTTAAGCAGAACATTTTCCGGACAGACACACCCACTTCCGGCCGTTTCCACCGTGCCGAGAACCAGCAGCTTAACGCCGTTCTTGAGTTTGGCGAACCGGTCGGGGATATCGTCAACCTTCGGGTTAAGCTTGAAGAACATGCCCATATTCTGTTCGCTTACCCCGGTGCGCTCCTCAACCAGCTTGCGCTGGGAGGAGATGGGGATGATCTGCGCCAGCTCCTCCTCAGAGAAGCCAAGCGCGAGACCAAGATTAGCGTCCGGATCAACGTCCGCAGCAAGTACGCTGCGGCCCTGCTCGGCGTAAAGCCGGGCGAGAATTGCTGCAAAGGTTGTCTTGCCGACACCGCCTTTGCCGGTGATTGCGACTTTCATTGCTGTAAGAACCTTCTTGTTTCAGTTTAAGTAAGAATTGCGATCAGATACCGAGCGCGGCGCGTTTTTCCTCAATGCGCTGAATCATGAGATCGCCAAGTTTCTCAACGTCGGTCTCGACGGTGAAGTTGGCGCCGACCCACTGCTTGTAGCCGTTGTCGCCCGCACCGGTGAGCATATCCCATACCTGGGAAGAACCGGACGCCTGCGGCGAAACACCGAGGAAAGTATCGATACCGGTTGCAACGACGTAGTTGCCGATCGAGACGGCTTTTTCGGACATCCATTCAGGTGCGCAGCCGACAAGCGGAATCTGCGGAATGTCAATGCCCCAGTCCTCAGCAATGCGGGAAGCAAGGATCATCATACGGCTGATATCAACGCAGGAACCCATGTGGAGCACCGGCGGGATGTCGGCCAGTTCGCAGACGCGCTTAAGTCCGGCGCCGCACAGCTCCTTGGCGTCTTTGCTCATAAGGCCGGCCTTTGCAGCAGCCTGTGCAGAGCAGCCGGAAAGAACGAGAATAATATCGTTTTTAAGGAGCTTCTTCATCAGCTCGATATGTGCGTAGTCGGCACGGACTCTCGGGTTGTTGCAGCCGACCATCGCGACCGCACCGCGCAGAACGCCGGACTCAACGCACTCGACCAGCGGCTTCATGGTGCCGGTCACATCGACGAAGGGGTTGGTGACAGTGTCCAGGGTCTTTTCAATCGCCTCAACCGAGTAACCAACCGTCGCGGTCTCTTTGATATCCGGAATATAAACCAGTTCGGGCTTTCTGTTCTTGAAGTTCTCAACAGCCATCTTGACGATTGCCTTGGCATTTTCGCCAGCGTTTTCCGGGCTGAACTGGATGAACTCGGAATCCGGCATGCGGGCGATGTTGGAGGTGGTGATGAACTTGGTGTGGAAGCACTTGGAAAGCGGGCCAAGGGCGGGGAAGATGCACTGAACGTCGACGACAATAGCCTCGCAGGCGCCTGTCAGAACGACGTTTTCCTGCTGCAGGAAGTTACCGGCCATCGGGATGCCGTGACGCATCGCAACCTCGTTGGAGGTGCAGCAGACACCGGCCACATTGATGCCCTTCGCGCCAACGCTCTTGGCAAGCGCGATCATCTCAGGATCCTGCGCATAGAAAACAACCATCTCGGACAGGGAGGGATCGTGGCCGTGAACGATGATGTTGACCATGTCCTTATCCATAACGCCCAGGTTGGCGGTGGTATCAAGGGGCTTCGGCGTGCCGAACAGAACGTCGGAGAACTCGGTTCCCATCATCGAACCGCCCCATCCGTCGGACAGACCGCAGCGCAGCGACTGTTTGAGCAGGGCTTCAGGCAGAGAGGAGCAGCCCATGTGGGTCATGTGAAGAGCCTGAGAAACTTCGCGGTCAATCGCGCGCGGCGCAATGCCCTCGCGCTCCCAAACTTCCTGGCGCTCTTTCGGGGCGCGCTTGAGGAAACGCTGGGTGCCGAAAGGTTTACCGTACTCAAGAAGAGCGGTCTCGGAAACCTCATGAGCAAGATCATAAATGTCGCGGCCTTCGGTCGGGATATCCCACTCTGTAGCGATGCGGATCAGTTTTTCAGGATCTTTGACGGTGTAGTTGCCGCCTTCGCGTGTCTCGTGCAGGGTGTGGCAGATCTCGCGGCCGTGGTCGGAGTGGGTCGCAGAACCGCCCGCAGTAAAGCGCAGGAAGTTACGTGCAACAATTCCGTGGACGTCGCATCCGCAGATTCCGCGCGGCGCCTTGGGGGTGATGCGGCACGGACCCATCGAGCAGATGCGGCAGCAGATGCCCTCTTCACCGAACTTGCAGTGCGGGGTCTGGTTCTTAACCCGCTGCTGCCAGGAATCGGCTCCGACGAGCGCGCCGGTTTCGAGCAGTCGCTCGGTTGCGGCTTCCATTTCTTCGATCGTGACTAGCTTTTTCGGCTCCATAAGTTTCTCCTTTTGTCAACCTTCTTGGTTTTGTTTTTTGCCGATTTATTTGAAAAAAATTTCAAAAACTAAAGAAAATGCAGCAGCCGCGCAGCCTCAAACGGCGAGCGCAAAGACAGCTGCCGGCTACGCGTCTGTTTAAATCTGACCACAGCAAAAAAACGGATAATAAACCGTCATTATGTTACCATTATGACAAACTTTATGTCAAGGCATTATCCGGCGCAATTCGACGATTTTTCCAAGCCATTTTTGTCCTATTTTGATAAATCGGCGGCGCGGTTGAAAAAGGAACACAAAATGACGATCAAAAAGGCGGAAAATGCAAAAGAATTTGCGATTGAGCCCGGCATGTGGTACAATTTGCAGACGACTTTATGGCAAAGAAAGGGAAAGGCTGAAAATGGAAAAGCAACTGGTTGTCGGAGTTAAGAATACGGAAACACGAATTGTTGAGGCAAAGGATACGGCAAAAGCAATGGGAAGCGGGGAGCTGGAAGTGTATGCCACGCCGGCAATGATCGCTTTTATGGAACATACGGCCTTCACCAGCGTGATGGATTGCCTCGAACCCGGCCAGGGTACAGTGGGTACCTATATGGAGGCCAAGCATTTGGCGGCCAGCCCTGTCGGCGCAGAAGTTACCTGCTCCTGCGAACTGATCGAGATCGACCGCAAACGGCTTCGTTTTCAGATAGAGGTGTGCGATAAGTCAGGTGTGATCGGCACAGCCGTGCATGACCGGTTCATTGTTGACAACCAGAAATTTGTGGATAAATGCGCAAAAAGACTGGAATCAAACTGATTTAAGGTCATCCGACAGTTTTTACAAAAGGAGGCCTAGGTTGTGAAAACCAAGCAAACAGATACGGTCGACCCGGCGATGCGGGAGCGGAATTATGAAAGCAGGTGGATTGCGCTCGGCGTATTTCTTCTCGCGTCCGCTGCATTCTTTTTTGTACCCATGGCCTTTGCACCTGATTCCGGCGGTTACCTGTCGGGGGCGCTGGGACTGTTGGACGGAGCGGGAATCGGCAGTTTTGCAAGGTACAGAGGGCCCGTGCTGCCTGTGCTTCTGGCTGGGTTCTGCGGCCTGTTTGGCAGAACGGTCTTTGCTGTCAAGCTGTGCTGGTTCGGCTTTTACGCGCTGATGTATTTCTCCTTGTATCAGCTGCTAAAAACGCTTGGAATGTTTCAAAAGCGATCAGGATGGCTGATATGGATTCTGTTCCTTTTTGCCTTTATGCTTAATCCCTGCGTAATGGCATACGGACATCTGTGTCTGACCGAACTTCCGGTTCTGTCCTGCCTGTCTGTTTGCACTTGGAGAATGGCCATTTTGTACAAAAATGAAAAGGACAAAACGACGGGAAGTTTGTTCTTAAAAAAGCTGTTGCTGCTTTCGATATTCACCGTCCTGGTCTATGCAATCAAACAGGCGGCATTTCCGATTGTTCTTACCCTTTTTGGAATTTGCGAGCTGCTTTCAGCGATCCAAAAACGCTGCCCCAAACAGTTGCTGAAAACGCTTGCGGCGGTTTGCTGTTCGCTCTTATGCTTGTTCGGCTATATCCGCCTGTGGAATGCCGTGCTGCCGTCCGGCAGTGTGGAAGGGGATTCCATAAGTGGATTTGCGGGCAGCTTTCTGGTTGATGGCCTGCGGTATTTTCGAGTGACCGAACGCGGAGAATATGGAAAACCGGTTACTGTCGAAGTGATGAGCGACGATTATGAATCGGTTGAAAAAACCTTTGAGTATACTTTTGAAGGCACATTGCAAGACTCGCTTGCTTACTGGCTACACTGTGTGCAGACTTCACCTCAAAAGGTGATGCGTGGATATGCGCAGAATTATCTGCTCGTGACGGGTACCAGACACCTGCTTGGTGCAGCGGGTGCGGAGCGGGCGTATGCGAAGGTAAACGCAACGACCGAGTTTTTTACAGGGCAGGAAACTGCCGCCTGGACAGATGCTTTTGCGCAGTTGAGCGAGAATGAAGAGGGCAGCATGCGGCTGACAAACGACGGCCTGACCGGGAACACAATCGATGTGGAAAGCTATAACAACAGCATTCCGAGGAAGCTGCTGTTCAACAGCTATTATCGCAAGCTTGCATACTTTCAGTACAGCTTTACCACATATCATGCACTTTTGATCGGCGTTTTCAGTATAATTGGAGTGTTCGTGTGTAAAAAGCATGGATGGAACAGCGCGGTGCATAAAATAAATTTTGTTTGTGCCGCAGTGCTGTTTGTACAAATCTCTTTTTTGGCGGTTACGGCACAGGGAATTGACCGTTACGGATTCCCGCTTGTCCTGTTCAGCTTTTTGATTGTGGTGAATACAGCCGTGGCCTGCATGGAGTGGGCGTCTCAAAAAGTTTATTTTTCTATTAAGAATAAATCAGCTTGATTAGAAACCCGGAAACGTTTTAACGTTTCCGGGTTTTTCTTTGTGTAAAAGCGTTAGTAGAATTGAGACGATAAATTTCTTTCCAATTTAAACAAAAGGCATTTTCGGAAGATCAAGCACCTTATTAAGGCAATTGCGTCCCAGAATACGGATAATGAAGATGCCGGTTCAGACGATTCGTCTGCAAGTAGGCGCAGAAAGATCGATCCATTGGTTTTCGGCAGCTTCCTGTTGTAACTGGCAGAAAAAACTTTTTAATGGAGTCGGTCGGAAATTTCAGCGAAATTTAAAGATTTGCAGCGAAAATAAGATGTGTTCTTTGACCTCTTAAAGATGTTTCGCAAAGAAAAGGAAAACGTCTAGATAGCGAAAGACTGCTTAAGTGAAGCGATTTACGGCAATAATTAAAAAAGTTTCAGATTATTCACAATTCATTCATTGTTTTCCATCGGACACATGCTACAATATATATGTTGATTGACACAGTGTCGAAAGGAGCGTCAAATTTGCCTCTGGAAGCTTTTGAACATCTTAATGCAGAAAAAAAGGAAAAGCTGATCAACGCTGCGATCAGGGAGTTTTCGGATTATCCTTATGAGCGCGCATCTGTTTTCAATATTGCTAAAAACGCTGGAATATCCAGAAGCGGCTTTTATTATTATTTTGTGGATAAGGAAGACATATACCATTACCTGCTGGACATGCTATGTCAGGATTTTGAGCGGGAACTGAACGAGGAAACGAGCATTTTAAACCTGCATCGAGTCTTCTTTGCATTCTTTGCAAAATTTAAAGGAACCGAGCGGCAGAACCTCATTTTCCGGGTGCTGGAAAATATGAAGCCGGCGGTGCAGGACCTTTTTGTTTCCACGCTTAACCGTCCCGGAATGAGAGCGCACATCGTTTTTCAGGACACATACAAGCTCAAGACAAGCGACAGGCAGGATAACGGATTTTATGTTGTGACATCTATCAATTGCACGATGCATGCGTTGAAAGCATATTACGAAACCGATATCCCGGTCGAAAAAATATTGGAGCGTTTGGACAGATATATGGAATATTTAAAATTTGGGGTGGTTAAGGAGGAATTCCGAAATGAATGTTAAGCCTCAGAAATGCCAGCCGCCGGTTATTTCCGGCAGACTGCGCAAGCAGATGCTGCATGTGCCGGATGTAATCCGGGAATGCAGCGGCATTATATTATTTGGCAAACGGATAAAATCCATCGCTTTTACGACGGATTTGTCGATTGTTCGAAATGTGAACGCGGATGCGATCATGGCGGTGTATCCCTTCACGCCGCAGCCGATTATTACGCAGGCGCTGCTTATGGCCTCGGATAAGCCGATTTTTGCCGGTATTGGCGGCGGGCTGACCACAGGCGTGCGGGTGATGGCGCTGGGTGTAAACGCCGAAATGCAGGGCGCGTCCGGCGTCGTGATGAATGCGCCGACAAAGAATTCGGTGCTCAAGGCGGTTGCGTCTGCCGTTGACATTCCGGCTATCATCACGGTGGTAAATGAAGACTGCGATCTTGCGGGCAGAATCAAAGCGGGTGCAGCAATATTCAACGTTGCCGCCGGAGCCAATACGGCACAGCTGGTGGAGAAAATCCGCAGAAAATATCCGGATTTTCCGATTATTGCAACCGGCGGATCCACGGATGAAACCATTCAGGAAACAATCCGCGCAGGCGCGAACGCAATTTCCTGGACGCCGCCTCCCGCAAGTACCTTGTTTAAAGCAACCATGAGCGCGTATCGGAATAATCAGCCCAATCCGCATATGCCCGATTAAACCGCGAATTGAGAAATCGAAGGAGCTTATTATTATGATGGACGATAAAATCCCTCAGCAAAAGAAACCGCTAATTTATTACTACATTATAGCGATGATCGTGCTGCTGCTTTTGAACATCTTTGTTTTTCCGATGTTGACCGGCATGCAGGTGCAGGAAGTCGGTTACAATGAATTTCGAAAGATGCTGGAAGAGGACAGGGTTACAGCGGTCGAAAAAGACGACACGATGTATGTGTTCGCTGCAACCGATGACAGAGGCGTTGAGCGGTATTATAAAACCGGCTTGTGGGACGACCCCGAGCTTACCCAGCTGCTGCTGGATAAGGGGATCAGTTTCACCGAAGTGATCCCGACCCAGGCGTCTCCGCTGCTGTCTTTCCTTGTAAGCTGGCTGATTCCGATCATGCTGTTCATTTTCCTGGGAAGGATGCTGTCCAAGCGGATGATGAACGGTATGGGCAATGCGATGTCCTTTGGAAAATCCAACGCAAAGATTTATGCTGATACGGCGACCGGAAAAACTTTCGCGGATGTTGCCGGACAGGACGAGGCCAAAGAAGCGCTCACCGAGATTGTGGATTTCCTGCACAATCCCGGAAAGTATGCCGAGATCGGTGCGAATCTGCCCAAAGGCGCGCTGCTTGTCGGCCCTCCGGGAACCGGTAAAACTCTGCTTGCGAAAGCAGTTGCCGGAGAAGCGCATGTGCCGTTTTTCTCCATCAGCGGCAGTGAGTTTGTCGAGATGTTTGTCGGCATGGGCGCGGCCAAGGTTCGCGACCTGTTCAAACAGGCGGCGGAAAAAGCGCCGTGCATTGTCTTTATCGATGAAATTGATACCATCGGCAAAAAGAGAGACGGCGCGGGATTCAGCGGCAACGATGAGCGTGAGCAGACCCTGAATCAGCTGCTTTCCGAAATGGATGGATTTGACGGAACCAAAGGCGTCGTCATTCTGGCGGCAACCAACCGGCCGGAAAGCCTTGATCCTGCGCTGCTGCGTCCGGGCCGTTTTGACCGCCGTATCCCGGTTGAGCTTCCCGATCTTGCGGGCCGCGAGGCGATTCTGCGGGTGCACTGCAAGGATGTCCGCATGGAACAGAATATCGATTTGAATGTCATTGCGCGTGCGACAGCGGGTGCTTCCGGCGCTGAGCTTGCCAATATTATCAACGAGGCTGCGCTGCGCGCCGTGCGCATGGGCAGAAGCCTTGTTTCACAGGAAGACCTGCAGGAGAGCGTAGAGGTCATCATCGCCGGATATCAGCGCAAAAACGCCGTGATTTCCGAGCATGAGAAGCGCATAATCGCTTATCATGAGATCGGCCACGCGCTGGTTGCCGCAAAACAGACCAACTCCGCTCCCGTTCAGAAAATCACCATTGTTCCGCGTACTTCCGGCGCGCTTGGATACACCATGCAGGTCGAGGAAGGCGAAACTGTTCTGCTTTCCCGTGAAGAGGCGTTTAACAAGCTCGCAACATTGACCGGCGGCCGTGCTGCTGAGGAAGTCGTGTTCAACAGCATGACCAGCGGCGCTTCCAACGATATCGAGCAGCTTACCCGTATGGCGCGGGCTATGGTCACGCGCTACGGCATGAGCGACAAATTCGGTATGGTTGCGCTTGAACAGGTAACAAATCAGTATCTGGGCGGAGATTCTTCGCTCGCCTGCTCGCAGGAAACCGCTTCGCAGATCGATGAAGAGGTTATGAAGCTGATTGAACAGGCCCATGAAAAGGCGCTGGGCATTCTGCGCGAAAACCGTGACAAAATGGATGAGCTCGCTGCTTATCTGCTGGAGAAAGAAACGATTACCGGCGACGAGTTCATGGCTATTCTGGAAAAGGAATAAGCAGTCAGGTTTGCCGACGGCTTCAAAAAACAAAGTGCAGAGCCGTCCGCGCAAAATTTCCCGCCTGCTTTGCAGAAGCAAATGTATTTTGCGGGTTCCCAAAAACGGGAACCCGCTTTTTATGTGCAGAAAGACCTGAAAATATCCGGACCGGGTAGAAAAATGGATACAGTCCTGCGCAAAAAGGCAAAATAATGAACCGGTAAACACAAGCGGGTTTCGTGAAATAGAGGTGTACAGCATGTCTATTGTAAAAAATACAAATAAATCAAACATAATGCATGCGTTCTTGCGTCAAACGTTCCACCCTTGAATTTTAATGAAATCAATAATTTTTGCGCCTCTTTGCAAGAATGCATGCTTTGCCGTAAACAAGCACCGCAAAAAACAGAGAATCCATTAGGAATAGGGGAATAGTTTTTTGAACAGCCGGTTGAAGAGACAGCGAAGAGCAAAAGCAAACCGCGATTTTGAAAGCCCCCGGAATGCGCGGCGGCTGCGGCATAAATTCGGTTGTTTTTGAATGCAGTGTCCGCCAATGTTCCTCCGGCTGCCTTGTGAAAAAGATCTGGTTTGGCAGCAGCAAAGTAAGATAAGGGCAAGAGCAGGCATAAAATAAACTGGTGGGTGGAAAAGAGAAAAACTGCCGCTCTGTACTTTCCATGGCGGTTTGTGGTAAAATACCATCCTGTAGACTATTGGAAAAGGGGCTTGTTCAGATGAATGAAGCACTGCGGCAATATTATGAAGGTCTGAGCGGGAAAAAAGTGTTTTTTCTCGGCGCCGGAATCAGCCACCGGCAGCTTATCAGAACCTTTGCACAAAAGGGCGCGCAGGTAACGCTGTGCGACCGCAAGAGCAGGGAGCAGCTCGGCGAATATGGCGATGAAATCGCTGCGCTTGGGGTGAACTTCCGGCTTGGGGAGAGCTATCTTGAGGGCCTGGAGCAGGCGGATATTGTCTTTCGCACCCCGGGAATAGATTATACAAAGCCTGAGATACAGGCGGCGGTCGCGGCCGGCGTCAAGGTTACCTCCGAGATGGAGACCTTTTTTGAACTGTGCCCCTGCCGCACCTTCGGCGTGACCGGCAGCGACGGCAAAACAACTACCACAACGCTGATTGCAAAAATGCTGGAAGCGGCTGGTTTTCGGGTCCATCTCGGAGGCAATATCGGCATCCCGCTGCTGCCTATTATCGATGAGGTTGAGCCGGAGGATATCGCGGTAGTCGAGCTGTCCAGCTTCCAGCTTATTTCGATGCGCACGAGTCCTGACGTCGCCGTGGTCACCAATATGGCGCCGAACCATCTTGATCACCACAAAGACATGCAGGAATACATCGACGCCAAACGGAACATTCTGCTTTATCAAAAGCAGAATGGGATCGCCGTGCTCAACGCGGAGAATGGCATTACCCTGTCCATGCAGCCGGATGTGCGCGGCGAACTGCGCTGGTTCAGTCGGGAAAATCCGGTCAAGAACGGCACTTATATTAATGAAAGCAAGCAGCTTATCGGCGTGCAGAACGGCGCCGAGCGGGTGATAATGGACCTTAACAAAATGGTGCTTCCTGGCGAGCACAACAAGGAAAACGTTGCGACGGCCGCCGCCGCGGTGCTTGGCTTTGTGCCGGATGAAATCATCGAGCGGGTCTGCGCCTCCTTCCCCGGTGTGGAGCATCGCATCGAGCTGACCCGGGTCAAGGACGGGGTGCGCTGGTATAACGACAGCATCGGCACCTCGCCGACCCGGACGATTGCGGGCCTGCGTTCCTTTGACCAAAAGCTGATTCTGATTGCCGGCGGCTATGATAAAAAGATCTCCTATGCGCCGCTCGCGCCTGAGATCCTTGCGCATGTCAAAATTTTGCTGCTTTGCGGCGCGACCGGCCCTGTAATCCGCAAAGAGGTCGAGAACTGCCCCGGCTTTGATCCCGTTTCGCTGCGCATTGAGTCGCTGGCGGACCTCGCCGCCTGTGTTGCGCGGGCCAACCAGCTTGCCGAAAGCGGGGATGTGGTGCTGATGTCCCCGGCTTCCGCGAGCTTTGATCTGTACAGCAATTTTGAAGAGCGCGGAAGGCATTTCAAAAAACTCGTCGCGGAGCTTTAATGAAAGGACAGACGCCCGGCGGCAAGTGCAGAATAGTTTTGTGCTGTAGTATGGCGTATGTGTTGGTGCAAATCAAAAAGCCGGTCACTGCGGCACAGAGCTGGGCAAGAGCGTTTTCGGAAGATTAATTCATATGCGGCTTTACCGGCGCAGGCAGCGATTCCTGCCGACAATCCCTTAAAAGCCGAGCGTTTTGTTCCGCATTATTTGCGGGAGAGTCTGCAACAGGCAGTTTCTAATTCGAAACCAATTCCCGATCGGTTTAACGGAACCGGGCAGAAATTTTTTGAAAGGACGAAACTTGTCGCAATTGTAGAGACAGCCTTTTTGCTCAAGCCATGATTCCTGCAGTCGAAAGCGCTGCTTTGAGCGGGAAATGAGCCGCGATCTCTGCGCATCAAATGCCGGTTTGTGCCGGCCGGATATATTCAAATAGAAAAGAGAAGAACAAAATGGATACCTATGAACTGATTGAGGCCCTCTGCGGGCAGAGCGGCATCCCGAGCCGGGAACATCCGGTTATGGACGCAATCCGCGCGCAGTTTAAGGATTTTCCCTGTGCGGTCGATCCGCTTGGCGGTCTGCATGTGCAGCTCCGCGCGCCGCAGCGGGGAGAAAAAACGCTGCTGCTGGAAGCGCACGCCGACCGGGTGGGACTGGTTGTGACCGACTATCTGCAAGGCGGTTTTGTGCGGGTTGCAAAAGCAGGCGGCGCAGACGAGGCAGCGCTGATGGGCTCACGCATCAGAATTCAAAGCCGGGACGGCAGCTGGCTGACAGGTGTGATCGGCCTGCCGTTCCCTTATCCCGCGAAGCCGCATAACAGCGCGCCCGCTTCCGAGTACAAAATGCCGCAGGTCGGCGAACTGTTTGTGGATACCGGACTTGCTGAGCCTGAAAAACAGATCGCGCGGGGTGCGCAGTGCCTGCTGGAAGGCGACGTTCGGCGGCTGTCCGGGACGAGAGTCAGCGCGCCGGCGCTGGACAACCGGGCGGGTTGTGCGGCTTTGATCCTGGCTGCGCAAATGCTGGCCGATCAGCCGCTTGGCGTCGGATTGCGGCTGCTGTTCGCTTCCAGGGAAGAGGTCGGCGGCGCAGGGGCGAAGGCGGGTGCATTTTACGCCGAGCCGGATTATGCGGTGGTTGTGGATACCGGATTTGCCATTTCGCCGGACGTGGACAAGAAGGACGGGGTCGAAATGGGCGCAGGACCGGAAATTGACTGCTCGCCGCTGCTGGATGAAAAAATGTATGCGCTGATGCTGCGCTGTGCGCAGGAGCAGGGAATACCGCATCAGCCTTTTGTGCTTGCGGGCCGCTCGACAGGTACCGACGCGGACGGCGTCGCGGTGACCGGGCCCGGCGTGCGGACGGCGCTGCTCTCTGTTCCGGTGCGCTTTATGCACCATCCGGCCGAGGTTTGTGATCTTAAGGATATCGAATCGACGGCGGCGCTTCTCGCCGCATTTGCGAAGGAGGTGCGGTAAAATGGCGGATCTGATCAAGCTTCTCTGCGAGCTTCCGGGCGTTTCCGGCCGGGAGGAGGCAGTTGCCGATTTTGTTGAAGCGTTTGCGAAACAGTATACGCCGGATGTTTACCGTGATCCGCTTGGCAATGTCATTGTGCGCAAGCGGGGAAAAAAGACACCGGACAAGCCGGTCATGCTTGCCGCGCATATGGATGAGGTCGGCTTTTTTGTCAATTACATCACGGACGGTGGGCTGCTTAAGTTAATTCCGGTCGGCGGGCTTTACGGGCAGTCGCTCGCGGGCAGGACGCTTTGGCTGCCGCGCGCAGATTTGTACGGCGTGCTTGGTTTTGCGCCCGTGCACCTGCGCAAGGAGCGGGAGAACGTCCCCAAACTGGAGGACATGTACCTGGATATCGGTGCAAAGAGCCGTGAAGAAGCGGAAGAAAAGGTGCGCCTTGGGGACATGGCGGTGTTTCACGCGCCGATCCTGCCGCTGGGGGAGGATTGTGTCTGCGGGAAGGCGCTCGACGACCGGCTCGGCTGTGCGATGATGCTGGAGATGCTGATGGGTGAACTGCCCATTGACACCTTCTTTGCCTTTACCGTGCAGGAAGAGCTGGGCCTTCGGGGTGCGCAGACCGCGGCGTTTGCGGTGCGCCCGGGCACGGCGATCGTGCTGGATGTCGGCGGCGGCGCGGATAACGCCGGCTTTTCGGACGCCGACCGCATCGCGGTGCAGGGTGCGGGCCCGATTCTCAGCTATGCGGACGGGGCGACCTTTTATGATATGGACCTGTTTGAAGCGGCATGCGGGGTTGCGCAGCGCAACGGCATTCCCTGGCAGACAAAGACAAGACTGTCCGGCGGAACAGACGCCGGTGCGATACACAAAGCGGGCGCAGGCTGCCGGGTGATCGGTGTTTCGGTGGCAGGCCGGAATATCCACAGCGCGGCGTCCAGCGTCAATATGACCGACGCGAAAAACGCGCTGAAGCTGGTAAAATTAATATTGGAGTATCTTGCGAATGCAGATGTTTGAGGAATTGTTTGGCCTGAGCGCCGCTGACGCCGCGCTGGACCGCGAAATCATGGCGCAGTGCGCGCCTGTTTTTGAGCAGATCGACAGACGGCGGGACTATAATCAGCTCAAAGTGCTTAAAGCGTTTACCGACAACGGCGTCGGTGCGCAGCACCTGACCGGGTCTACCGGCTATGGCTACGGCGACATCGGGCGGGACCTGCTCGACCGGGTTTTTGCCCGGATCACAGGCGCCGAGGATTCGCTGTGCCGTTCCCAGTTCATGTCCGGCACCCACGCATTGACCGTCGCGCTGTTCGGACTGCTGCGGGCAGGGGACACCCTTCTCGCGGCGACGGGACGCCCCTATGACACCCTGGCGGGGGTGATAGGCCTTGGCGGTGAGAAGTTCGGCTCGCTTGCCGAGTATGGGATTCATTATGACGAAGTGGAACTGGTAGACGGAGAGCCGGATTATCCGGAAATTGAGCGCCGCGCGGCCGGGGCAAAAGTAGTGCATATTCAGCGTTCTCGGGGCTATTCCGACCGCCGGGCGTTTTTGTGCTCCGATATTGAAAAAATTGCCGCGGCTGCGAGAAGGGGAAATCCCGACGCGATCATTTTTGTGGACAACTGCTATGGCGAATATACCGAAACAATGGAGCCGACCGAAGTGGGCGCGGATCTGATCGTCGGCTCGCTGATTAAAAATCCGGGCGGCGCCATTGCCGAGACTGGTGGTTATATAGCGGGCCGCGCCGATCTGGTCGAGCTCTGCGGACACAGATTGACCGCGCCCGGCACGGGACGGGAAATCGGCTGTACGCCGCAGGGACTGCGCAATTTGTATCTCGGTGTTTACCTTGGGCCGAGCATTACCGCCGAAGCGCTGAAAAGCGCGGTATACTGTGCCGCGATTTTTGAAAAGATCGGTTGCGAGGTTTCGCCTCGCTATGACCAACCGCGCGCGGACATTGTGACAACGGTAAAGATGCAGGGCGAAGCGGGTCTTGCCGCGCTTTGCCGCGCGATTCAGGCGAGTTCACCCGTTGACAGCTTTGCAACGCCGGAAGCGTGGGAGATGCCGGGGTATGACAGCAAGGTCATCATGGCTGCGGGCGCTTTCACAAACGGCAGCTCGATCGAGCTGTCCTGCGACGCGCCTATCCGGCCGCCCTATCTTGCCTATGTGCAGGGCGGTATCGCGCTGCCTGTTTCGCGTCTGGCCTTTTTGCGCGCTGCGGCTGAAATTCGCAAGGTATAAACGAAGACCGGCGCGGAGCGCTTTGGGCTGACGCAGCTGCCTGGTTGCTGAAGTTCCTGAAACTACATAAGGAAAGATTTGAGCCGGCGCCGGAATGCAGGCTCTATTATCTGTTTTTATTTTCCCTCTTTATCCCGTTGTTGAATCGGCAAAGGGATAAAGAGGGATTTTTGCGTGACGATGACCGGAAAACACGGTATATTTAAACAGAAACATTCGAGTGCTTTTTCCGGGCTCCGGCAGAGCACTGCGTGCTTTAAAAGTGCTTGAAATTTGGGAAAGCGGAACAATCATCCGCTTTGCCGCTGTGCAAGTAAAATCAATGCCAAGCGGAAATTATATATTATACTGACGATCAGATGGCAGACTGGGCATTGATCAATGCGCGGAAGCTATTGAAAGCCTATATTGAAAGCGGCACGGCGCAGCGCTGTGCTGCTTTTTTGATGGGGAAAAGTGTCTTGCCCGGAAAAGGAGCATCCCAAAGCGTTTCCTTTTCCTGAAGAAGGTGGACTGAAAGCAGCAAGGGGCCGAAGACGCAGAAAATGCTGTGCTGGCAGCAGCGGCTTGGTTGTGAACTGTCAGAATATATCGGATTCAAAAGGTATTTATATCTGTTTTTATAAAGATGTCGTGCTTTTGTTGCGGCGAAATCCACAAACATGCATCTTAGGATGTGCTGAATGATAAAGGACAATATTCCTAAAAAAACACGGAAAAAACAGGCGATTTATCTCTTGAATATTGCTGAAGGTGTGATTATACTTTTAAAATAGGGGAGATTGGTAGTTTTGTATTATTTGAGATGCGTTATATTTGTTCGCTAAAAAGAAATTCTACCAAAGAAATGGACAAAAAACGCAGTTCAACGCCTTATCGGGTGATGAATCGTATAAATTGTGCACGAAAAACGGCCGCAAATCTGCGGCCGTTTTTCGTTTTGCCTAATTTTATTAAAAACCACAGTAAAGAACAGCTGACGGGTATCTGGGCAAAACAAGAAGTGCTGAATATTGATAAGCGGGGAAATGAAATAAACAGCAAAAAAAGGAAAATGTTGTAAAAAGAACAAATGTTCACCAAATTTTCAATACGTTTTTTATGAAAAATAACGAAAAACTCTTGAAATGACCTGAATGAGATGATAATATGGTTTCAAAATCCATCTAAATGGTGATAAGTGGAGCTAAATGGAATTTACGGGGAAAGGCGGTGGCGCTGATGTTGATCGGATCTTATACGCACAGCATCGACGACAAGGGCCGCATGATTTTTCCGTTAAAATTCCGTGAGGAAATGGGGCCGGTCATGCTGGTGACACGGTGGCGGGACGGCTGTCTTGCGGTGTTCACCCAGGATGAGTTTATGAAGATGTATGCCCGGATGAATGAAAAGAGCGAGAGCGAGGACGAGGACATCACCGAGCTTGCCCGGACGCTGCTGTCCAATACCAGCGAGCTGGAGCCGGACAAACAGGGAAGGGTGCTTATCCCCGCCGAGCTGCGTGCGCGGGCGGGAATCACCCGGGACGTGGTTATCGCGGGGCTGATGAACCGTGTGGAGATCTGGGACAAGGCCCGCTGGGATAACCGCAGCAACCAGAGCGATGACGACCGGTTTGAACAGCTGATGCACAAGCTGAGAATCTGACAGGAGGGAAGGCGCGCGGAATGGAAACCGAACAGTTTAAACATGTCTCCGTGCTGCTTGAGGAGTGCCTGGAGGGACTGAATATAAGACCGGACGGCATCTATCTTGACGGGACAGCAGGCGGTGCGGGTCATTCAAAGGAAATCGCAAAGCGGCTGACAGCCGGCGGCAGGCTTTACAGCCTGGACAAGGACGCGGATGCGGTCGAGGTCGCGACCCAAAGGCTGGCTGGTTTGCCGGCTGAGGTGATTCGGGGAGATTTCAAAGAGGCAGACCGCCTGCTTTTTGGAAAAACCGACCATCTGGACGGCGCGCTGCTGGATCTGGGAGTATCCTCCTATCAGCTGGACTGCGCCGAACGCGGCTTCTCCTACAATAAGGAGGGCCTGCTGGATATGCGAATGAGCCGCACCGGACAAACGGCTGCGGATCTGGTCAATACCCTGAGCCGGCAGGAGCTGGCAGATATTCTGCGGGAATATGGCGAAGAACCCTATGCGGCGCAGATTGCCAGAAAGATTGCTGCGGCGAGGGACACAAAACCGATTCAGACAACCACCGAACTGAGCGAAATTATCGCGTCCGCGCTGCCGCCATCGGTTCGGCGGAAAGAAAAGCATCCGGCAAGACGGACCTTTCAGGCGCTGCGCATAGCGGTCAATGATGAACTGGACACCCTTCGCGAAGGGTTAAAGGCCATCTTTGAAATGCTCTCGCCGGGCGGCAGATTCTGTGTCATTACCTTCCATTCGCTGGAAGACCGCATTGTCAAGCAATATTTCGCCGAGCTTACACGAGGCTGCACCTGTCCGCCGGATTTCCCGGTTTGCGTGTGCGGCAACAAGCCAAAAGCGGATCTTGTCAATAAAAAACCGATTGTCGCGTCACCGCAGGAGTGTGAGCAGAACAGGCGGTCCCGCAGCGCGAAACTTCGAATTCTTCAAAAAAGATAATTGGGGTCGAAATATCGGCCAGCCTGTAAGCAATTGCAAGCCTTGTGAAAAAGGGGTATAATAATGAGAACATCGACGGCCTATGATTTTGATCGCAGCATTTCCCGTGCCGAGGAGGAGCGCCGCCTTGAGATTATCCGCACTAATAACCGGCGTATTCGGGAAAAGCGCGCTTTTATTGCAAAACTCACCACCCTCTTCTGCGTCATGATTCTGCTGATGGCAGGAACGGTCTACAGCCGGCTTGTGCTGACCGAAACGCGCGCCCGCATCAATTCACGGGCAAGCGACCTGACCGAGCTGCAAAGCGAGAACGCCTACTTGTCCTATCAGCTGGAAAGCCTCGTCTCGCTTAAGAACGCGGAGGAGTATGCGGTGTCCGAACTTGGATTGGTCAAGCTGGATTCCAGCCGCATTGAGTATGTGAATCTGCAAAGCGAGAACGAAATTTCGGCCAACGAGGATGCAACGACGCTGGCTGAGGAACTGGAGACATTTTTCAATACGGTCATTGATTCCTTTGCTGGGTAATACAATAGAATAAGCAAAAGAATTCATCACGGGTGTTGATATGTCTCAGAGCAGAAACGACAAAAGCAAAAAGTACGTTACCAGATCAATTAAACAGAGAATGCTAATTACCGTAGTCCTCATGGCCTGCGGTTTTAGTATTCTTGTCGCCTCGCTCGCAAATATTGCGCTGATCCAGCATGATAAGTACAGTCAGATGGCAAGCAGCCAGCAGCTGCGGGATACAGTGGTCCCCGCGCAGCGCGGCACCATCTATGACGCCAACATGAACGTGCTTGCGCGCAGCGCAACGGTTTGGACGGTCGCATTGTCCCCGATGGACATCGAGGAGGAGGACTATGAGGCAATCGCGCGCGGCCTTTCCGAAATCCTCGAAATGGATTACCAGACGATCTATGATAAGTGCTTTGAAAAAAACTACTACTCGATCGTCAAGAGAAAGGTCGATCAGCCGGTGGTGGATGAAATCCGCCAGTATATGGATGAGAACAACCTCAGCGGCATAAGCTTCACTGAGGATTCCAAGCGCTATTATCCGTATGGGAATTTCCTGGCGCAGGTGCTCGGCTTTGTCGGCACCGACAATCAGGGACTTTCCGGCCTGGAAGCTTATTACGACGAGACTTTAAGCGGAACCTCCGGCCGGGTGCTGACCGCGAAAAACGCAGTCGGCAGCGACATGTATTACGAGTATGAGACAAGGTATGAGCCGGAAGCGGGCAACAGCCTGGTGTTGACGATTGACGAGGTTATCCAGCACTATCTGGAAAAAAATCTCGAGGATGCCATCGAACAGCATAATATTCAGAACAATGCGATGGGAATTGTGATGAATGTCAAAACCGGCGAAATCCTCGCAATGGCGGTGAAGCCGGACTTTGACCCGAACGATCCGTTGACCATTCTGGATGAAAAGGCCGCCGCGGCGCTGGAGGCCTACGCCGGTACCGATGAGTACAGCACGCAGCTCGGCCTTGCACAGAATAAACAATGGCGCAACTCCAATATTTCGGATCTGTATGAGCCGGGTTCGGTTTTCAAGGTCGTTACGGCGTCCACCGCGCTGGAGACCGGCGCAGCGACCCTGGATTCCACCTATTACTGCTCGGGCAGCGTCCAGGTGCTCAACCGCACGATGAACTGCGCGCAGGCGGGCGGCCACGGCTCGGAGGATTTTACCCATGCCGTCATCAATTCCTGCAACCCGGCGTTTATACAAATCGGTCAGGATATCGGTATTGACACCTTCTGCGAATATATCCGCGCCTTCGGATTGAATGAGAAAACCGGCGTCGATCTGCCGGGTGAGGCGCAAAGCATTGTTTATGACGGTATCAACTACAAAATGAACAGTATCGTTGAGCTGTCCAGCTGCGCGTTCGGACAGTCCAACGCGATCACACCGCTGCAGATGATCACGGCGATGGCGGCGGTTGTCAACGGCGGCTATCTTGTGGAACCGCACATCGTCAAAGAGATCATCGACGAGGACGGCAACATTGTTCAGTCCTTTGACACCACCGTGAAGCGGCAGGGCATCACTGCGGAGACCCCGGCGCCCAGGGGCGAGAGCCTCGAGCGGGGAGGCGCGGAGGGCAACAGCCAGAACGCCTATGTCGCGGGCTACCGCCTCGGCGGCAAGAGCGGTACGGCGCAGGATCTGAAAAGCGACGAAGAGGGCAAGTACTGGACCTCCTTCTGCGCCTTTGCGCCCGCGGACGATCCCGAGATCGCCTGCCTGGTTATCTACGACAACGCGCGCAGCAGCACCTCGATTTACGGCGGCACGATTGTTGCGCCGGTCGTTGCCTCGATCATGAAAGACGTGCTGCCCTATATCGGCGTTGATCCGATCTATACCGAAGAAGAGCTGGAAACGCTGGATGTTGTGACGCCGGACGTCACCGGAAAGCTGCTGACCAGCGCTTACGCCTACTTGCAGCCGGAAGGTCTGGACTATACGGTCGTCGGAAACGGTACCACTGTTGTCGCGCAGTTCCCGACCGGCGGACAGTCCATCCCGCGCGGCTCCAAGGTCATTCTTTACACAGATGAGCGTGAACAGTCAACGGCAGAGGTGCCGGGACTGACCGGCTCGACAGTCAGCGCGGCCACCGCTGCACTGCAGGCTCGCGGACTGAACGTGCGAATAAGCGGTTCCAGCGCAGGCGGCGCGACAGTTCTGAGCCAGAGCGTGATCGAAGGCGAGGTTGTGCCGATCGGAACCGTCGTCACGATCGAGTGCGTGCAGTCTACCAATGATTAAGGCAAAGAGGAATAATATATGAAACTCAGCGCAGTGATGAGGGGAATTGAATACGACGGCCGGCTTCAGGAGTGCGAGGTCCGTGACGTCATGTCCGACTCGCGAAAGGTGAGCGCCGGCTCCGCCTTTGTGTGCATCAAAGGTCGTTCCTTCGACGGCCACAGTGTGGCCGAAAAGATGCTCGAGAAAGGGGCGTCGGTTGTCATTACCGACCACAGCCTGGGGCTTGAGCGGGAGCTGGTCGTGCGGGATACGAGGCTTGCGCTTGCGCGGATGTGCCAGAATTTCTTCGGCAATCCGCAAAACGATCTGACCCTGATTGCGGTTACCGGCACCAACGGCAAAACAACGGTAACCAGCATTATCAAGCAGGCGCTCTGCGGACTTGGACACAAATCCGGCCTGATTGGGACAATCTGCTGTGAGATCGGCGACATGGTCATTCCCGCTAAATTTACGACCCCGGAACCGTGGGATATCTGTGCACTGTTTGCGCGTATGCGCAGCGCCGGCTGCACCCATGTGGTGATGGAGGCGTCCTCGCAGGCACTGGATCAGGGCAGGCTGCTGGGGCTGGAATTTGACTGCGCTGTCTTTACCAACCTGACCCAGGATCACCTGGATTATCATGGCGATATGGAAAGCTACTATCAGGCGAAGAAACGCCTGTTCGGTATGGCCAAGCGGGCGGTGATCAACGTAGACGATGGGTACGGCCTGCGCCTGGCGAAGGAGATTAATATTCCTTTCTGCACAGTGTCTATCGGCAAGGAAGGCGCGGATTACTGCGCAAAGGCGATCAGCTGCTCGATCGGCGGGGTGGAATTTGAGGTCAACGGAAAGGGATTCCTCGCGCCGGTGAAGTTCCCGATGCCTGGAATGTATTCGGTGCAAAACGCGCTGTGCGCCGTCTGCGCGCTTTTTGCGGTCGGTATCGATCCGCAGCAGGCCTGCGCCGCAATCAGCGAGACCCATGGCGTCAAGGGACGCTGCGAAGTGCTTTATCACGGCGATTGCACGGTGATCTGCGATTTCGCGCATACCGGGGATGCGCTTAAACAGCTGCTTTCCAGCCTGAAACCTTTCGTTAAAGGCAGAATGATCACTTTATTTGGCTGCGCGGGTGACCGTGATCCTAAAAAGCGCCCTGAAATGGCGCACGCCGTTGCGAAATACTCCGATTTTGTTATTGTCAGCTCGGATAACCCAAGAACCGAAGATCCTCTTGCAATAATCGACGAGGTTCGGCCGTATCTTCTGGAAAGCGGGGTGGAATTTACGGCAATTCCCGACCGCTTCTTTGCGATAAAATGGGCGTTGGAGCAATTGAAAAAGGATGACGTCCTGCTGCTGTGCGGCAAGGGCCACGAGGACTACCAGGTCATCGACGGCTGCACGATCTATCTGGACGAACACCGGCTCGTTCGGGAATTTTTTGAAAACAGAAAGTGAAAGGGCAGAGCTATGGAACCGACAAAACTTGGAGAACTTCTTAAAGGGGTTGGGGTCACCAAGTATCCGGATACAATCATAACCAAAGTCACGACCGATTCCCGCGACGCCGGGGAAGGCAGTCTTTTTGTTGCGATAATCGGAGAACGCCTTGACGGAAACGATTTTGCAAAAAGCGCGCTTGCCAACGGTGCGGCGGCGGTCGTCGTCAGCAGGCGCGGAGACTTTGCGGGCGAGCAGATTGTTGTGCGGGACACGAAAGACGCGCTGATTGAGATTGCGGGAAACTATCGGGCGAAATTTTCGCCGAAACTGGTGGGCATTACCGGGAGCGTCGGCAAAACCACCACAAAGGAAATGACCGCGGCGATCCTTGAAACTTTTGGAAATACCCTGAAAAACGAGGGAAATAAGAATAATGAGATAGGGGTTCCGGCAACACTGTTTAATATGTCCCATGATACGGAGCTGGCCATCATTGAGATGGGAATGAACGGCCTTGGGGACATCAGCAAGCTGACCCGTGCGGCACGTCCCCGTGCGGCGGTCATCACCGGCATCGGCGTCTGCCATCTCGAACTGCTCGGCAGTCGGGAGAATATCCTGAAAGCCAAGCTTGAAATTGTGCAGGGACTGCCGGAAAACGGCATTCTTTGCGTCAACGGGGACGACGAGCTGCTGATGGGGGCGCGTGCGGACATACCGGTTGAGACAGTGACCTTCGCCATCCATAATACGGACGCGGATGTTGTTGCAAAGAATATAATGTCAAGGGTGCGCACGACCGAATTTACCATCGTTGACCGGGTCAACGGCGAATTTCAGGCCATGATCCCCTGCGCGGGAAACCATAACGTAATGGATGCGCTCGGCGCTTATACTCTTGCGACACGTATCGGCATGGATGCCGCCGGCTCGGCCAAAGCGCTGTCCCGCTATGTGCCGACCGGAATGCGGCAGCGTTTCGTCGATTTCCACGGCATCACGGTCATCGAGGACTGCTACAATGCAAGCCCGGATTCCATGCGCGCTTCGATTGAAACGCTGGCGCAGCTGCCTGTCCCGGGCATCAAGGTCGCGGTGCTTGGCGATATGCTGGAACTGGGAAGCATTACCCGGGAAGCGCATCGCAACATCGGCATCGAGGCGGCCAAGATGGGTATTGACATTTTGCTGTGTTATGGCGAAAATATGAAATTGTGTGCCGAGGGCGCGCTCGCCGCAGGCATCACAAGTGCGAAACATTTTGACGATAAGACACAACTCGCTTCTTATATAGCCAAAACCATGCATCCAGGCGACGCGGTCATGTTCAAGGGAAGCCGCGCGATGGCGCTGGAAGAGGTTATCGATCAGTTTTATGAGGTTTACGCCGAGTAATTCTGGACGAAGCGGAGAAACGGAGCAGACTTTAGAATGGAAAGAACGGCAATTCTGCTGACGGCGACGGTCAGTCTGGGAGTGTCCGGCGTGCTGGGTTTCTGGCTCATTCCCTGGCTTAAACGGCTGAAATACGGTCAGACGATCAATGAGATCGGTCCGCGCTGGCATAAATCCAAAGAAGGTACCCCGACAATGGGCGGCCTTATGTTTATCATCGGCGCGGTTGCGGGCCTTGCGGTCGGGTATATTTCCCTGATTCTGGAAGCGCCTCAATTCCTCAGCGCGCAGTATTTCATTGAGAATGTACGGCTTTTTGCAGGGGTTGGCTGCGCGCTCGGATTCGGGCTGATCGGTTTTGTGGATGATTATCTCAAGGTCGTTCATACGCGCAACCTCGGCCTGACTGCGAAGGGAAAAATCTTTTTGCAGGTTTTTGTGGCAGCCGCCTACCTTTTTGTGATGTACCGTTTCGGTGGAAGCGACACCAATGTCATGATTCCCTTTATCGGTACCTTTGATTTTGGAATCTGGTATTATGTGCTTTCAATGCTGTTTATCATCTTCATGGTCAACGCGGTCAACCTGACCGACGGCATTGACGGCCTTGCGACGACGGTTACTTTCTTTGTCAGTGTGGGATTTATTATCCTGTCAACCCTGCTCGGCTATATCGGAACCGGACTGCTGTCCACTGCGGTCGCCGGCGGCTGCGTCGGATTTGTTATCTGGAATTTTCACCCCGCAAAGGTCTTTATGGGAGACACCGGCTCGATGTTCCTGGGCGGCGCGGTAATCGCGATGGCTTACGGTATTTCGATGCCGACCCTTGCTATCCTTTCCGGTATTGTTTATGTGCTTGAAGCGGTATCCGTCATGATTCAGGTTACATACTTCAAGCTGACCCACGGAAAGCGGCTTTTCAAGATGACTCCGATCCATCATCATTTTGAACTCAGCGGCTTTTCCGAGGTCAAGATCGTAGTAACCTTCAGTGCGGTCGCAATTCTGGGCTGTGCGCTTTCGGTGCTTGCAGTTCTCAATCTCTGAGCACGGAACCATCCTGATTTTTCTCCATGAGGCGTGAATTATGGCAAACAGCAAAGTGAAAACCAAACGTGATCCGCTGCCGAAAGCAGGTGTGGATCGGCCGCTTTTGATCGTCACGCTTGTGCTGGTTGTTTTCGGGCTCATCATGATGATGTCCGCAAGCTTCGCGAATGCCTACTACATGTGGGGAGACAGCTATCACTTCATTAAGAATCAGGCGATTTATGCAGTTTTGGGCATAGTGGCGATGTGGGTTATCTCCCATATTAATTATCGTATTCTGCACAAATTCGCCTGGCCGATTTTCGCGGTCTCTTATGTGCTGCTGATCATGACCCTTTTCATGCCGGAAATCAACGGCTCCAAGCGATGGATCATCATCGGCTCTTTCACTTTTCAGCCCTCCGAGGTCGTGAAATTTGCGGTAATCGCGGTCTTCGCCCATCTGATTTCCACCAAGCCGGAGCGCATGGGCGAGTTTAAATATGGATATGTCTATCCGCTTGCAATCCTGGCGGCCATTGCGGCAATCATGCTGCAGCAAACCCACCTTTCCGGCACGATCCTCATCTGCCTTGTCGGATGCGTGATGATGTTCATCGGCGGTACAAGGCTGAAATGGTTCGGATTAACCGGCGCGGTTGTCGTGCCTTTGGGCGTCGCATTTATCTTTCTTTCCAACAAGATGGAATACGCGATGGAGCGCATTCAGATGTGGCGCGACCCGTTTATCGACCGAACCGGTGCAGGACACCAGACGATTCAGTCTTTGCTGGCAATCGGTTCCGGCGGGCTGATGGGACTCGGATTGGGTAATTCCCGGCAGAAGCATCTGTATGTTCCGGAACCGCAGAACGACTTTATCTTTTCAATTATCTGTGAAGAACTCGGCTTTATTGGCGCGCTGTTTGTCATCGCTTTGTTCCTGATCTTTATTTTCCGCGGCTTTTCGGTCGCGCTCAATGCGAGGGACAAATTCGGCGCGATGCTCGCAATCGGTGTTACGGCGCAAATCGGCCTGCAGGCGCTTCTCAACATTGCGGTTGTTTCCAACACGATTCCGAATACAGGCATCAGTCTTCCGTTTTTCAGTCAGGGAGGAACCTCGCTCGCAATGCTGCTGGCCGAAGTCGGTGTGTTGTTGTCGGTATCGCGGTATTCTGCGTTGAACAAGCAATGAGGGGTGAAGCTGAATGAAAGCGGTTATTGCCGCGGGCGGAACGGCGGGTCATGTAAATCCCGCGCTCGCAATTGCAAATGAGATTATCAAAAATGAACCGGACTCCGAGCTGCTTTTTGTCGGCCGGGAAGATGGAATGGAGAAAAAGCTCGTCGAATCGGCGGGCTTTGAACTGTTTCCGATTGAAATTCACGGATTTTCCCGCAGTTTTAAACCAAAGGAAATTCTGTTTAATCTTTATGCGGTAAAATGCGCGGTTAGCGGATCGATCCGCGCCAGAAAGATGTTTGAGCGCTTTCAGCCGGACGTTGTGATTGGGTGCGGCGGTTATGTGAGCGGACCGGTCGTTCGCGAAGCGGCCAAAATGGGCATTCCGACCGCGATTCAGGAGCAGAACTCCTTTCCGGGAATCACGAACAAGATCCTGGCAAAGCAGGTGGATCTGGTCATGGTGGCGAGCGCAGACGCTGTGCCGCGCCTGGAATGCCGCGGCCGCTGCGTGGTGACCGGAAACCCGATCCGGCAGGCGTTTTTCAGCGCTGACCGGGAAAAGCTGCGCCGAACCTGGGGCGCAAAAGATAAAACGGTGATCGTCTCGTTCGGAGGATCGCTCGGCGCGCGCACCATTAACCAGCTGAATGCAAAACTGATGCAGCTGCACGCGCAGGATCCCGGCATTTATCATATTCACGCAACCGGCCAGTACGCGACGGAATCCTTTCCCGCAATGCTGCGGGAATATGGCGTCGATCCGCAGGGCCCGAACGTGCGGATCGTCGAGTATATTGACAACATGCCGGAGTGCTTTGCGGCCGCCGATCTCGTTATCAGCCGTTCCGGCGCGCTGACGATCAGCGAGCTTGCGGCAGCAGGAAAGGCAAGCGTTCTGATCCCGTCGCCGAATGTGGCGGAAAATCATCAGTATTACAATGCCATGACTTTGGTCAACGCGGGCGCGGCGCTGATTTACCAGGAGCAGGAGCTGGACTGCGAAAAGGCGGCGCGGGAGATTCTTGAGCTTGCGCAGGATCGTCAGAGGCTGAAGATGATGGGCGTCAACGCTCGTTCTGTTGCCGTGAAAGAATCGGCAAACAAGATTTATCATTATATCCGTGAATTGTTGGACAACAGGAAAAACCAGAAATAAGATGAATAGACCGGCCGCCCTTCGCGGCCGGACAGCAGAGGATTGCATGTGAGCAGAGAGAACAGAAAAAGACCGCCTGACAGGACTGAGCGTATGCGCAGGCGGAAAAGACGGGGCAGCCTTGTAATTGCAGGCACCGTGTTTGTGTTAATTATGATGACGGTTTTGTCGCTGACCGTTTTTTTTAACGTAGCCGCCATTGAAATCAACGGCGAAAGCTCGGTTTATACCACAGAAGAGATCATGCAGGGGCTTGAGATCAAGGCAGGACAAAACATCTTCCTCTTTTCAACTTCCAAGGCGGAAAAGGAGCTGACCGAAGCGCTGCCCTATCTTGACAATGTCAAAATCGTGCGGAAACTTCCGAACACGATCGTCATTGATATTACCGAGACGACAACGTCGCTCGCGCTGCCTTATGCGGGCGGCT
>CALWZE010000087.1 GCA_944385925.1 uncultured Clostridia bacterium | reverse complement strand
GACTTGTCGGCATGGGCGGAGCGACCTTCCCGACCGATGTAAAGGCGTTTTCGGCGCTCGGCCAGGTGGATTATGTCATCCTCAATGCCTGTGAGTGCGAGCCGTATATTACGGCGGACGACGCGCTGCTTTGCACCTATCCGGAGCGGGTGATCCGGGGAACCGAGGTGCTGATAAGCGCGCTGACGCCGAAACACGCGGTGATCGCGGTGGAGGACAATAAAAAAGAAGCGATAGGGATTCTGAAAAAAGCGCTTGAGGGCCATGACGATGTAGAGCTGCGGGTGCTGCCTGCACGCTATCCGCAGGGTGCGGAGAAGCAGCTTGTGCAGGCGGTGACCGGACGGCAGGTGCCGCCGGGAAAATTGCCCGCAGCTGTCGGCTGCGCGGTGTTTAACGTTGCCACGGCAGCCGCCGTTTTCCGCGCCATTTATGAGGGAAAAACGGTGACGAGCAGAATCGTGACCGTGACCGGAGAAGGGGCAAATGCGCCGAAGAACATGATCGTTCGCCTGGGCACGAGCTTCCGGCACACCATAGACGCCGCCGGAGGAATTGCGCCGGACGTCTGCAAGGTGCTGTCCGGTGGGCCGATGATGGGCGTCGCGCAGCAGGATCTCAATGTCCCGGTGCTGAAGGGAACCAACGCGATCCTTTGCCTGAAAGGCGAGGCGAAAAAAAACGAGCCGCAAAACTGCATCCGGTGCGGAAAGTGTGTCGGGGTATGTCCCATGCATTTGCAGCCGCTGTATCTTTACCGTTATGAAAAAGCCGGAGACCTTGCGCAGCTGGAAAAGCTGCATCTGACCGATTGCATCGAGTGCGGAAGCTGCGCCTACGCCTGTCCTGCACGGCTGCCGTTGGTAGAGCGCATCCGTGCAGGCAAAAAACAGCTCAGGGAGGAGAAAAAAGGATGAAATTGCTGGTAACTTCTTCTCCGCATATTCACAGCGGGGAGTCGACCGGGCGGCTGATGCGCGCGGTCCTGCTCGCGCTGGTACCGGTGCTCGCTGCAAGCATCTGGTTTTTCGGCCTCAGGGCGCTCCTGCTCACGCTGGTCTGCGTTGTCGCAAGCATGGGGAGCGAATGGCTGTACCGGCTGGCGACCCGGCAGAGCTGCACCCTGCCGGACGGTTCCGCTGCCGTTACAGGCGTTTTGCTGGCCCTGACGCTGCCGGTTTCGGTACCGTATTGGCTGGCGGCCGTGGGCGGCGTGTTCGCCATTCTTGTCGTGAAGTGCCTGATCGGCGGCCTCGGACAAAACATCTTTAACCCGGCGCTGGCGGCGCGCGCTTTTCTGCTTTTGTGCTGGCCTCAATGGATGGTGAGATATGCGCCGGCAGGGGCTGAAATGCCCGCTTTTTCCATGTCGGTGGATATGGTTTCTTCCGCGACAGCGCTGCATCATATGCGGATGCCGGCGCTTCCGAGTGAATCGCTGCTGGATGTGTTTTTGGGCAGAATGGCCGGCAGCATGGGAGAGGTGTCCGCGCTGGCGATTCTGATCGGCGGCGGGTATCTGCTTTGGCGGCGGGTGATTTCCTGGCGTATACCCGCGGCATATCTCGGATCGGTTGCGCTGCTCACGCTGCTTTTTTCCAAAGGCCAGAATTCGTTTTTGTGGATGCTGTACAATCTGATGTGCGGCGGCCTTCTGCTTGCGGCCTTTTTCATGGCCACCGATTATGCGACTTCGCCGGTTACGCCGGCCGGGCAGCTGATTTACGGCGCGGGTTGCGGCATACTCACAGTTCTGTTCCGCTATTTCAGCCTGTTCCCTGAGGGAGTGACCTATGCGATCCTCCTTATGAATGCGCTTGCATGGACGCTGGACCGCCTCACGCCGCCCAGACGTTTCGGAACGGTGAAAGGAGGAGCGGAAAGATGAGCAAAAAGGAATGGTTGCAGCCTGCCATAGCTTTGGTGCTGGCTGCCGTTATCCTGCTGGGGGCATCGCTGGCGCTCGGTCCTGTTGCGCAGAAAAACCGCCAGGAGGAATTGCAGTCCCTTCTCGGCGAGCTGCTGCCCGGCGCGCAGAGCTTCACGCAGGAAGAATATACAGGGGATGACGAGATAATTTCCGCCGTTTACAAGGCAGAAAACGGCTATGTCATCGAGACGGTGACAAGCGGATATGCCGGAGACATCACCATGCTGGTCGGTGTGTATTCGGACGGGACGATTGCAAGTCTGGTTGTTCGGGATATGCGGGAAACCAACGGGCTTGGTTTAAAGGCGCTTTCGGATGTGGATTTTCTCTCCCAGTTTCTCTGGAACGGGACGACACTGACGGTCGGCGAGAATGTTGACGCGCTGACCGGCGCAACCGTTACCTCAAAAGCGGTTGCGAAAGCGGTCAATGCTGCGAGCGCCTATGTAACGGGCGCGGATATTGGCTCCAGCGCGACCGAATGGGGAGGTTGATTTTATGAAAAACAGTTATCGTCTCAATACCTTCCTTGCAGTGGTGACCGGACTTGTCTCGCTGGTCATGATGCTTTACCGCACGTTTAGTCCGGCAGCTATACTGCCGCCGCTGGACATCCTGATGCTCAGTGGCATTTCGCTCGCCGCACTGGTGCTGGAACATTATCTGGGCGGCACGGCAAAGAAAAGGCATTGGCTGGGTATGGCGGTTTTCAGCGCGCTGACCTTTGCGCTGCTTCCCCTTGCGGCCGGCCTGCTGAGCGGAATTGCCGCGCTGAAATTTGCGGCAGTAGGCTGCGCCGTCTTTCTGGCGCTTGCTTTCCTCTTTACCTCGGTCTGCGATAGACTGGCGACAGGAACGGCAAGCCCCGTGGCGCCGATCCTGTCCGCCGGAATCCTGTTTTTGGCAGTGCAGGCCTTTGCCTCAATGCTGCTGTAAAGATATTTGCAACAAAAGCCCCGCAGATCATCTGCGGGGCTTTTGTGCTGTCTACTGTTGTTAAAAAAGAAATGATGGAAAAGATATCATTAATTTTTTATATTTCGTCCCAAGTTTTGCGAGATTTCAAATAACTGTCATTATTGAAGAATCCACCGAATATTTCGCCAAAATAGGGTATCTCCATTTTTTTCGGTTTCACGCTCTGGGCTTTAAATCCCAAGATCATAATTAATTCTACCCAATATCGAATCATCTGTAAAACAAAGAACTGCCTATAAGGTGCTACAGCCTCTTGTATGCCGGTTTGCCTGCTTGCGGCTTCGATGTCTTTGATCGATTTACTAGTTTCAGATATGTAGTGCACAACGGAAACATTTTTTAACATCTCATTAAACAACTTTGCATTGGAATCAATTTTGAGCTTTTTCTTAGTCGACACATACTCGTGAAAGATTAATTCATCAATATTGATGTGCCAGTTAGAAATGGGATCATTGTGTTGCAGACTTTGAGATAAGATATTGATGTTTGAGTAACGATCTCCCAATGCAAAATCAGAGAGTATTTTTAGTATACGCTGATAAATATCAGCGTTAAGATTTTTTAAAAAGCGGAAGCTAATTTGATGAGTTTTAACTATTTCGCATGAACTCAGATATAGTTTTACCAAATCATGTCCAATTTCTTTTTTTAAATAATTGTATCCTGGCAATACTCCGTCATGTTTCAAATAGTAGTCTAAAATTAAACATAATTTTCCAATTCTTTCAAATCCTGTAGACAAGCAAGTAAATGCTTCATAATACAATCCTTGTGAAGCATAGTGTGCTTTTCTAATTTGTGTTGCGCCTAATCCCAGCATTTCTTTTGTAAAGCTGGCTTCTTTAAGAAAAGCGTCAAATATAATTCCAAAATCACTCAAGTTTGGCACCACCATTAATTATAATCTGCAAAAACATAAACCATAAAGTTTTCTAACAAGTTTAAATGTATTTAAACCGAGGTTATCAGAATTATCCCATCAAAATTATAAAATAAAAAGCCTCGGATGCGACTTGCGCATCGAGGCTCCTAGCGTGGTGCCGGTAGTCGGGGTCGAACCGACACGGTATCGCTACCGCGGGATTTTGAGTTTTACCGGTTGCGGGGCAATGAGTGGACTGTAATTCCCTATTGAGGTCCCTAAAGACACCCCTAAAGCCCTATCCGTCAAAGACAATCCTGTTCCCACAGGCGAAATACTTTGATA
>CALWZE010000086.1 GCA_944385925.1 uncultured Clostridia bacterium | reverse complement strand
AGGTACAAATACTATACCATCAACAGGGCCGCGGTGTCAACTGTTCAGGACCATTTTTTCAGTCTTTGCCTCTTTTTCCCGCTTGTGCCTGTTTTGCCGGTTATTTCCGTACAGATTTTGACTTTTCCCGACCTATTCGCTATGATACGAAGGTTCCCTTTTGCGTCCTGCGCTGCGTTTATCCCCTGCGCCGGGATTGAAAGCAAAGTCTTTACTGCTTTCCGATAAAGCGATGCGCTCTCCCCTCCTTTGTATGGCCAGGGAGCGGTTTCGAGCAGAAGAATTTCCGCTTTTGAGTATTCGGCGGACCATCTACAGTCTTTGCGGCGCTAATGATCATGGAGCAAAGCCGCACAACACCCGGAAGGATGCGAAAAGCAGGGACAGTCTGCGGCAAAAGGCTGCAAGTTTGAGCGCACACCCTTTTCCTTTATATATCTTTATGGTATTATTTATCTGATCAGGTTTTATACTGTATTAACGGCAGCGGAAAGCGGCGCTTTCCTCTGTTTAAATTCTAGAACAACCGAGGTAATTACGGCATCATGGAAAAGCGCAAAGCAGGCATCCTCTTCGGTGGGGTTTCCAGCGAGCACGAAGTATCTTTAAAATCCGCGGCGGCGGTCGTTCGCAATCTGCCGTCGGAAAAATATGAGGCGGTCCTCATCGGGATCACCCGGGACGGACGCTGGTTCCGCTACAGCGGCGGCGCGGATGAAATCGAAAACGGCGCATGGGAAAAAAGCCCGGAACTTCTTCCCGCCTTTATTTCGCCGGACAGCGCGGTACACGGTCTGGTCACCCTGCTGCCGGACGGCCGCTATGAAACCGAGCGGCTGGACCTGGTGTTTCCGGTTCTGCACGGCCGCGGCGGAGAGGACGGCACAATGCAGGGTCTGCTTACTCTTGCCGGTATCCCATATGTCGGCTGCGGCGTTCTTGCAAGCGCTATCTGCATGGATAAGGCGGTCACCAATGCGCTGCTGGATTACTTTGGGGTCGCGCACGCGCCCTGGGTCATGACGACCCGCCGTGAGCTTGCGCAATTCGAGCAGCTCGCACCCGCCTGGGAGCAAAAGCTGGGATATCCGATGTTTGTCAAGCCCGCCAACGCCGGCAGTTCGGTCGGCATCACCAAAGCGCACAACCGCGAGGAACTGCGCAGTGCGCTCGATCTCGCTTTCCGGCACGATTTTAAAGCGGTCATTGAAAAGAATATCGCCGGCAAGGAGCTGGAATGCTCGGTGCTCGGCAATCACGACCCGCAGGTTTCGGTGGTTGGAGAGATCCTGTCCGCCAATGAATTCTACGATTACGACGCCAAGTACAACAATGCGGCCAGCCGCACCCTCATCCCTGCCAACATCACCGAAGCGCAGCAGCAGGAAATGCGCGCCGAAGCCGCCCGCGCCTACCGTGCGCTTGGCTGCGAAGGACTCGCCCGTGTGGATTTCCTGTTGGAGGAAAGCACCGGCAGGCTGTACCTCAACGAGCCGAACACCATCCCCGGCTTTACCTCAATCAGCATGTATGCCAAGATGTGGGACGCCGCCGGCATTCCCTTTTCCGAGCTGATCGACCGGTTGTTTGAGCTTGCGCTGGAGAGGGGTTGAAGAATTGGACACACGCGCCATCGGCGTCTTTGATTCCGGCCTTGGCGGCCTGACTGCCGTCAAGCAGCTGCACAGGCTCGCGCCGCAGGAAAACGTCGTCTTCTTCGGCGACACCGCCCGGGTGCCTTACGGGACCCGGCCGGCGCAGACCATCGTGCGATATGCGCTTGAGGACCTGTCTTTTCTGCTTACTTTTGACATCAAGCTGATCATTGCGGCCTGCGGAACCGTCAGCTCCACCCTTCCACGCCGCTATACCGAGGCGTTGCCGGTTCCCTTTGTGGATGTCATTGGGCCGACCGCCCGCGCCGCGGCGGCAGCGACGGCAAACGGCAAAATAGGGGTGCTCGGCACGCCGGCAACGATCCGAAGCGGTTCCTTTGTGCGGGAACTCGAGTCGATCGACAGCCGCCTTGCGGTGACCGCACAGGCCTGTCCGCTTTTTGTGCCGCTGGTTGAGAACGGCTATACCGCGCGGGACTGCGAGGTGACCCGGCTGGTCGCGCGGGAATACCTCGAGCCGCTTATGCAGGCGGGCGTGGACACCATCATTCTCGGCTGCACCCACTATCCCATCATTAAGGGAGTCATCGCCGATATTGTCGGAGAAAAGGTCACCCTGATCGACAGCGGCCGGGAAACCGCCCGCTATGCGCTGGAGCTGCTGAACAAATCCGACAGCTGCGGCGGCGAGGGAAAGCTGGATTTCTACACCTCGGATCAGGGAGACGGTTTTGAAAACAGCGCTGAACTCTTCCTCGGCTACTCGCTCGGGGCCGGCGCCAGAAAAGCCGATTTGCAGCGGATCGACCTTCACCCGTGTTTCGGTTTGGCAGGAGGAAACCCATGAACAACAACTACACCATTACCATTAATGGAAAACAATATGCCTCCGACACGGTCGAGACGCTTTCGCTGACCACGCGCGGCGAGTTCTGCCGCGCGCAGGACGGCAACTTCCATATACGCTACGAGGAGAGCGAGACAACCGGATTTGCCGGCGACACGACCACCCTCGTCATTGAACAGAACAACCGCGCGACCCTTTCGCGCAGCGGCAAGACCCACAGCAGTCTGGTCATTGAGAAAGGCCGCAAGCATCTTTGCCATTACGACACCGGAGTAGGTACGCTGATCATCGGCGTTTATGCCGATAAAATAGAAAACAAGCTGCACGAGCACGGCGGTTCGCTTCGTCTGCGCTATAAGCTGGACGTCAATTCCAACGCCGTTTCGGTCAATGAGCTGAATATTACAGTGAGGGAGAACAGAACGAATGCATAACCCTATCGATCAAGCCAAACAACAGGCCGCCGACGTAATTCGCCGCGCTTTTGCGGCCGCAGCGGACAAGCTCAACGGAGAGCCGCCCGCATTTGTCATCGAGGTGCCTGCCGATAATGCGCACGGGGATTTTGCCTGCAATGCCGCGCTTGCCGGTGCAAAAGCTTTCCGCATGCCTCCGCGCAAGATCGCTGAGATCCTTGCGGAATCGGCCGATTTGCAGGGCACCGTCTTTTCCCGGCTGGAGATTGCCGGGCCCGGTTTTATCAACTTTTTCCTCGGCGACGGTTTTTGCGCCGATGTTGTCCGGGCGATTCTGGAAGACGGAGAGAGCTATGGCCGCACTGATTTTGGCGGCGGCCAGAAATACATGGTGGAATTTGTTTCCGCCAATCCGACCGGTCCGATGCATCTGGGCAATGCGCGCGGCGGTGCCCTGGGCGACTGCCTGGCAAGCGTACTGGACGCCGCGGGCTATGATGTGACCCGTGAATTTTACGTCAACGACGCAGGCAACCAGATCGCTAAATTCGCGAAATCACTGGAAGCGCGCTATTTACAGCTTTATCAGGAGGGAATCGAATTCCCCGAGGACGGCTACCAGGGTGAGGACATCATCCAGCGCGCCAAAGAATTTGCGGCGATCCATGGCGACGCTTACCTGACAGCAGACAGCGAGTCGCGCCGCAAAGCGCTGGTTGACTATGCGCTGCCGCTGAACATTGAGGGGCTGGAACGTGATCTGCATACCTACCGCATCGACTACGACGTCTGGTTCCGGGAAAGCAGTCTGTATGCGGACGGCCTTGTGGACAAGGTCATCGGCATGCTGCGCGATCGCGGCGCGATCTATGAGCAGGACGGCGCCGTCTGGTACAAAGCGACCGATTTCGGCGGCGAAAAAGACGAAGTTCTCGTACGCGCCAACGGAATCCCGACCTATTTTGCGGCGGATATCGCCTACCACTACAACAAATTCGCCATTCGCGGCTTTGATCGGGTTATCAATGTCTGGGGTGCCGATCACCATGGCCACGTTGCCCGCCTGAAAGGCGCGATGGACGCAATCGGACTGGATGGCAGCAAGCTGGATATCGTGCTTATGCAGCTGGTCCGTCTGGTTCGGGACGGTGAACCGGTTCGGATGAGCAAACGCACCGGCAAGGCGATCACCCTGACCGATCTGCTTGAGGAAATCCCGATCGACGCAGCCCGTTTCTACTTTAACCTGCGCGAACCCAAGAGCCAGTTTGAATTTGATCTGGATCTTGCGGTTAAGCAGAGCAGCGAAAACCCCGTTTATTATGTACAATACGCACATGCGCGGATTTGCAGCATTCTCAAGGTGCTCGCAGAGGACGGCGTCGATCTCGCGAATGTCAAAAACGCCGATTTCTCGCTGCTGACAGAGGCGGACGAGGTCGCGCTGATTAAGTTCCTCGCAAAGCTGCCCGCGGAAATCAATGCCGCAGCGCGGGAATACGATCCTGCAAGAATCACCCGCTATACGGTTGACCTTGCCGGCATGTTCCACCGCTTTTACACCAGCTGCCGCGTGCGCGGCTGCACCCTTGAACTGTGCACCGCCCGCGCGGGTCTTTGCCTGGCCACCCGCCAGGTTATCAAAAACTGCCTGACGCTTTTGAAGATCAACGCGCCCGAAACCATGTAAGCATGTACGCCGGTCATACCGGGAAAGGAGCGGAAACAGGATGAATCAAACATATAGACCAAATACTCGTGATATGGAGGCGCGCATGCGCGCGGCTTCCGCCGGATATCGCGGCGGTTCCAACAAAGCCAAAGATTCGGGCAAAATCGGCGGAAAGGGATTTGTTTTCCTCTGGCTCGGCATTGTAGTTCTGTTTTCGATCAGCGGGGCATTCGGCGCGATTGCACTATTTGTAGGGATCTTTCTGCTGGTAATCTGGGTTATCCGCGCTGCTACGAAAACCGGAACGGTCGCCAAACCTTCCGCTCGGCCCGCCGCCTACAATTCTTCACCGTCTGCGGGCGGACATCTCTGCGACCCGGGGCAGCATAGCCGCGAGGAGGACCGCAATGGACGCGAAGCACTGGACGACATGCAGGAGGGCTACCGGCCGTACAGCGGTGCACCAAGCTACAATTACCGTGCGGCTGCAAACTACTCCTATGCAGCGCGCGGCCGGATGAGTAAAGAGCAGTATCAGAAAAAACTGGACGAGTTGAAATCCCTGCGTGATGCCGGTATCATCACGGAAGAGGAGTATCGTTTCAAAGTAAAAGAATATTCTTCTTTTGTCAGTTAAATCCTTTAAAAAAGCCGTGCGGATCAATTAAAACAGCCCGGATTTTCCACAGCCAAACCGGAACATTAAAGCGTTTGTCTGCGGAGATATGGTTTGCAATCCTCTTCAACATTTTCGCTTTCTTGCGATGAGTCTGGCGGTGCAGGCAAGCATGTCGGCTGATATGTCCGTCCAAAACCTTTTAAAGGTTAAGAATGAAGCGATCAGCCTTCCTTAAAGACTGACCACTGAAATAAAAAACTATGAATCGCTAAAGCATACAAAAGAAGCGTCCGGAGCTTTTGCTCCGGACGCTTCTTGTTAAGACATCCTTTTTTCCAAACAGGCAGCTACCACTCGATTGTCTCAAAAGTTACACCGGGATAGTAGTGCTGCAAAATCTGATGGTAATCCCAATCCAAAGCAATCGCATATTCGTTTGCGCCCGCCTGGCTCATACCAACGCCATGCCCGCTGCCCAGCGTCCGGAAGGTGATATGGGTGCTTGTTGCATTAATCGTAAAGCAGCTTGAACGCAGCGAGAGGGTCTGCATCAGTTCGTAACCGGATACCGTAAGCTGCCCATCAATGGACACCTGATTCGCGTATCCTCCGCTTGTCTCGCTGAGCACCTGAATCCAGTTTGCCGTATTTTCGGACAGGGTGATATTATAAGTGGATTCCAGCCTTGATTTGAGCGCTTCACGGGAATAGGTCGTCTCCCGGTTATATCCGGTCGCCTGATAATCATACTGACTTTCCACCGAAACAAGATAGGGATACGCCACCCCAAATATCTCTTCGCTGGAATTGGTTCTTCCGGCCGAGACGGCAAAATAGGGGGTGAAAGCCACCTGTCCGTCATAATACATCGCTTCGTTGATGACGCTGCTCACCAGATCGATAACACGCTGGGTTGGCTTTGCGCCCGAAACCGCCGGTGCACCGGTCGTATTATAGGAATAGCGCAGCCAGGAAATCGTCGCGACCGCCTGTGCCTTAATCGCTTCATCGTCGTTGGAGGCGCTCATCTCGGCCGCGACAATCCGGCTGACGATATCGACCGGCGTACCGGTGACCTCCTTGCCGTCCATCGCGACAGTAATCACTGTCTGGCCGTCCACCACTTCCGAGCTGCCGGTCGTACCGGACTCCTCAAACAGGCCGCCGGAGCTGCCGGTCGTTTCCTCCTGCTCGGGATTTTCCGCGTTCTTGTCGTTGGCAATCAGCCAGTTGAGCCAGCGGTCCCGCTCAATCTCGGTATTGATAACCGCAGCCCCGCCGTTTTTCTGATAATAGGCTTCCGGATAAAGCGCCGCTTTGTTCTGGGTGATCTCCCCGGGCGCAGCATCGGCGCTTTCTCCTTCCCGCAGCTGCCGCGCAACGATAACCAGCCGCGCGCCATCCCAATCCTTTATCTCGCTGACCAGCGTTAAAAAACTGTCAGTGGAGCGGATCTCGGTATCTATATTGAACATTGAGCGCATTTTGAGCTCGATAACAAATTCCTGAAACGCTTCCTGGTTTTCAAAGTTATTAAGGGTGTAGAAGGTCTGTACGTCCCCCATGGAAGGGTTTGTGTTCGCCACAAAGACGGAACAGATTTTATATGCCTGGGACCCGTACAAACTCTCAAACCGAATCAGATAGTTATTTGAAACAATGGCTGGTTCGGAATAGGAGCGCAGCGTTCCGAAAAGCTGGCTTGTGTCGCTCGCCTTGCCATAGATGACCGTGTTTGTCGGACCGGCAGCCAGATCCACGTCGTAGGGCACATAGGGGCAGCCCAGGCTGTTGGAAGCGCCGTCAAAATCGTGGGTATCATAATAGCTGTCTTCCCTGTTCTGCACGACCACCGAATCAAAGGTCTCTCCGTCTGCGGACAGCCAGCCGACCGTGTCCGGATTCCGCTCGACCAGCGCGGTCAGCCGCTCGGATATATCCGCTCCCCCGCTGAAGGATGAGCGCAGCTCGGAATAGATATTCTGCTGTATATGCGCATGAATCGCGCTGACGCCGAAATAGCCGCCGGTCAGCAAAACCAGCGCGCACAGGGTGCTGACGATCCCTTTCTCCACCTTAAGCGAGGTCTTGCTGCGCGGTTTCCCTTCCCGCTCGATTTCCGCAAGCTCTTTGCCGCTGAACTGGCGCACCCCCTCAATGGGCAGCCCCGCAAGGAAGCGCCTGACCATGTCAAAGGCATTGAGCACGCACAGCTGCCGAATGGTGTCCCGGCTGCGCATATTTCCAAAGTTAAACTTTTTGACAAGAACTTTGTTTTTATCCGCGACCGCGATATAGACCAGTCCGACCGGTTTGTCGATATATCCCTCGTTGGTCGGGCCCGCGATGCCTGTGATGCCGACCCCCACGCCTGCTTTCGCCCGAAGCAGCGCGCCGCGCGCCATCTCCGCGGCTACCGCTGAACTGACCGAGGTATATTTGCGGACAATCGCGGCGTCCACCCCAAGCGCGCGCTCCTTGGCGCGGTCGGAATAGCTTGCAAAGCCCAGCTCAAATATATGCGAAGCGCCGCTGACCGAAGTGATGCGGGACGCCATCAATCCACCGGTACAGCTCTCTGCGACCGCAATGCGCACATTCATTTCCTGCAGCATGCGCACGACCGTCTCATGCATCTCACTGCCGTCCGAGGAATAGATGTAATCTCCCAGCCGGTCGCGGAACAGCGCAACCTGCTTTTTAAGCAGATCCTGCGCGCCCTCGGCCGACCTTCCGCGCGCTGTAATCGTGATCTGCACCTCGCCGGTTTTGGCATACAGTGCGGCGTGAGGATTGTCTTTGTAAAGAAGATCGCGAACTGCGCCTTCCAGTTCCCCTTCCCCGATGCCAAAGACATGCAGCGAACAATGCGCGACTCGCATATCCGCGAATTTCTCCAGCCGCGGACGCACTGCATTATCAAACATCGGTTCCAGCTCACTGGGCGGGCCGGGCAGCAGAACGATCGCCTGATTCTTGCTTTGAATAAACAGTCCCGGCGCGGTGCCGTTCTCGTTGGCGAGCACCCGGCACCCCTCGATCACCATGGCCTGTTTCAGATTGTTCGGGGACATCTCGATCCCCTTTTGCTCGAAAAAGCGGCGAATATTGTCCTCAACCGCCTGATTTTTCACCAGACGCAGCCCGAGCACCTGCGCAACCGTTTCCTTGGTCAAATCATCCTTGGTCGGTCCAAGGCCGCCGCAGAAAACAGTCAGATGACTGCGGGAAACCGCTTTTTTCGCGGCCTGGGCGATCTCCTCCTGATCGTCCGCAACCACGCATTGTTTATGAACAGTGAATCCCATCTGGGAAAGCCTGCGTGCAAGAAACGCCGTGTTGGTATTGACGGTGTCTCCCATCAGCAGTTCGTTTCCGACAGCTATAATTTCGGCTTTTATATAATCGCCTCCCTGTAATTGCCTGCATTGCCGCCGCCGGGCGGCAGCGCAATATGCGCGCGCATTTTTTTGAAAAGCTGCGGCTAATCAAAAAAATGCTTCATTCGCACCGTGTATCCTGCCGCAGCCGCCTCCTCAAGCGATTGCAGATCCACCCGGCTTTCCGCTTCCAGAACTTCTTCCAGACGCGGCTTTGTCTTGGGATGCTTGGGCGTAAAGACGGTGCAGCAGTCCTCATAAGGCTCGATCGAGGTTTCGAAACAGCCTATTTTGCGCGAAATCTCGATAATTTCCGTCTTGTCCATACCGATCAGCGGGCGCAGAACCGGAAGCGCGGCCGCCTGATCGGTGCAGCGGATCGCGGCCAATGTCTGGGACGCGACCTGCGCAAGGCTTTCGCCGGTGATGATCGCTCCGCAATGCTCCTGTTCGCACAGCCTGTTGGCGATGCGCATCATCGAGCGCCGCATAAGTACGGTGAACAGTTCGCTCGGGCAGTTGTCCCGAATTGCGACCTGGGTCTCGGTAAACGGCACGACCAGCAGGGCGAAGTTGCCGCTGTAGCGGCTGAGGATGCCGGCAAGGCGCTCGACCTTGTCCAAAGCCCGCTCACTGGTGTAGGGCGGGGACTGGAAATGAATCCCGCACAGATCCAGTCCGCGCTTGGCCATCATATACGCCGCAACCGGACTGTCGATTCCGCCGGAAAGCATGACGGCCGCGCGGCCGCTTGTGCCTGTCGGCATACCGCCCGCAGCCTCGATCTTGCCGGCATGGATATAGGCCGCAAAGTCCCGCACCTCGGCGCAGACCTTAAGCTCCGGATTTTCGATCTCCACCTTTAAATGCGGATATTTTGAAAGGATATAGCCGCCCAGCTCGCGGGACAGCTCCATCGAGTTGAGCGGAAAGCTCTTGTCGGAACGTTTGCTTTCGACCTTGAAGGTCTTCGCGCGGGAAAGCCGGTCGCCGAGATAATCAACCGCCGCCGCGCAGAGCGCTTCAAAGCTTTTTTCACAAACACGCGCGCGGTTGATCGCCGCAATACCGAACACGTGCCGCAGCTGATCGCAGGCGCGGTCCATGTCGACCCCTTCCTCTTCCGGCTCGATATAAATTGTGCTTTGCGCTTTGTAGATTTTGAAGTTTCCGATCGGCTCCATCCGGCGCCGGATCGTTTTCATCAAGGTTGCCTCAAAACTGGACCGGTTCAGTCCCTTTAGCGCAATCTCTCCGTATTTTGCAAGCAGGATTTCCTTCATTTTCCCTGTTCCTTCGTTTTGGATTGTGCAGCGCGCTCAGTTATGCACCAGCGTCCTCTGCGCCTCGGCAAGCGCCTTCGCGAGCATTTCCGCGTCCTGTGCGCTGTTTTCGTCGCTGAAACTTACCCGCACCGCGCCCTCAATTACTCCGCGGGGCAGGGCCATGGCGCTCAGCGTATGGCTTTTTTCCCCTTTGCTGCAGGCCGAACCCGCAGAGACATAAATCTCCTTCTGCTCAAGGAAATGCAGCAGCGTTTCGCTTTTATATCCAATCAGCGAGAAGTTCAGAATATACGGACTGTTGTTTTCAGGCGAATTTATCCGAACATTGTCCAGGGCTGTCACCTGCGCGCGCAATTTGTCGTTGATTTCGCGCAGTTTTGCAAAGGTTTCAACCCGGGAAGCCGCGGCAAGCTCAACTGCCTTGGCAAATCCGGCCGCATAAGCCAGATTCTCGGTTCCGGGCCGCAGAGCACGTTCCTGCAAGCCGCCGAACAACACATTTTGCAGATTATGCCCCTTGCGGACATAGAGCGCGCCAACCCCTTTGGGACCATGGATCTTATGGGCGCTGACCGCCATGGTATCGATTCCCTCCCCAAGCCGGGGCGCCGGATGTTTGAGAAAGCCCTGCACGTTGTCGCAATGCACCGCTGTACGGCGATTGATCTCTTTGATTCGCCGCGCGATCGATTCCACATCCAGCACGGTGCCGATCTCATTATTGATATGCATCACCGCAACAAGCGCCGTATCTTTGCCGACCGACCCCAAAAGCTCGTCGATATCGATCTGTCCGTTCTGATCCGGCATGATCCGCCTGACCGCAAAGCCTTCCTGACTCAAAGCCTTTGCGCACTGTTCCACGCTCGGATGCTCGAACCCGGTCAGGACAACGGAGCGTCCCCAGGCTTTGCGCGCGCGTGCGCCGCCAAGCACCGCCAGATTATTCGCCTCGGTGCCGGAACCGGTGAAATAAACCTCGTCCGGCGAAGCGCCCATCGCCTGCGCAACCGTCCGCCGCGCAGCTTCCAGCCGCTTCTGCGCCTCAAATCCGATGCCGTAAAGCGAACTCGGGTTTGCAAAGCACTCGGTTAAAACCTCATATACTGCGTCAGCGACCGGTTGCGATACGCGTGTCGTCGCAGCGTTGTCGAGATAGATCATCCGAATAACAGACCTTTCCTGTTTTTTCGCATATACCAGTTCAGTATATAATAAATATGTGTTTTTTTCAACTTTTACGACACAGTTATCCTTTTCCAGTCTTTTAAGGCCGCACGTTTTTAAGACAGAATGCAAATTCGTTGAAAAAAGCCGGTCAAAACCACATTTATATGAAACATTAAGAATAGAAAAGGCAGCGGGCCGCAGCCATTGGCAGGGCCGGGGATTTATACAACTATTTAAAAGCCATATTCCAGCAAGTCACGCAGGATGCGCCGCTCATTTCTCCCTTGCGGAGCTTATTTCGCCGCACGTTTAAGGCATCCTCTTTCGGCAAGGTTCGGCTGCGGATTGGTTTTTGTACAAAAATTCGCCGTGCTTTTTCAAAATAATTCCATATGCCCCTGCGGCGCCCCAAACGCGCCTTTTTAATCGAAAAGCGTATTTTTCGCCCAGCCCAACCCAACCGGATACAGCGGTGATTTTGTTCCAAAGCCGTTGATCGCCGCCGGCCGGCCTTTTATTTCCCGGATGAATCGGGTATACAAACACCGATTTGCCGATTATAATGAGTATAGAATAACGCAGGAGGACAGCCATATGCCGCTGACTAAAATCGATCCGCTTTCGCTGACTATGCGTCCTTTTCAAGACCTCGATCAGGGCTGGGCTCTGCTTTCCGCCGGTCAAAAAGGCAGTTTTAACATGATGACCGTCTCCTGGGGCGGTCTTGGCACCCTGTGGTATAAGCCGGTCACAACGGTCTACGTCCGCCCGCAGCGCTATACCCGGGAATTCATTGAAAGGGAAAGCTGCTATACCCTGAGTTTTTTTGATCACGCTTACCGACAGGATCTTGCTTTGCTGGGCAGAAAGAGCGGCCGGGAGGAAGATAAACTCTCGCAGACCAAATTGAGCGTCCAGTTCGATTCGGAAACCGGTGCCCCCATTTATGCACAGGCCTCGCTCACTTTTGTCTGCCGGAAATTGTATGCGGACGACATTGATCCCGATCACTTCCTTGATCCCGCAGTCATTGAGCGCAGCTATCCCAATCGAGATTTTCACCGCATGTATATCGGAGAAATTCTGAGCGCATATCGCAAGGCTTAATAAAAAAATCGCCGGACGTCCGGCGCAAGGAGCAAATCAAAAATGAAGAATTTTAAAAAAGCCTTTCCTTATTTTGTCATTAACCTGGCCTGCCTGTATCTGCTGCCCCTTCTGATTCGGGACACGGGCAGCGGCATCGCCGTGCTTGCGGCTTATCTGCCGGTGATTACGGTTGCCTGTTCTCTTTCCGCCGCAACCAAAGCCGGATTTGTCTGGGCCTATCCGATTGCGATCGCATTGCTGTTTCTGCCCAGTATTTTTCTGTTTTACAACAGTTCAGCCTGGGTATACGCGCTGCTTTACGGATTTATCGCCCTGATTGGCTGCTTCTTTGGCTGGCTCGTCTTTCGCTTCGGGCGCACAGACGAGCATCGCCTGCGCCGCTAAAAACTGGCTGCCCGTGTTTGGGCATCGCCAGAGGTTGGAGTTGCACATAAAAAATCTGCTCGAGGTCAGTATATATTTGCTGTCCGCAGCTCGGCCATCGAGCTGTTAAATGAAATTGTTACCCATCCGCTTCCTGCTTCCGGCGGATGGGTTTTATCTATTTCACAGGCAATGGTTTTAAAGCTCCAAAAAGAGGCGCACAAGGTCTACAGCCGGTTTGCCACCTGAACAATCCCGCCTGCCGCCCGCTTCTCAGCGTTTTTGATCTGCCTGTTCAGCGGCTTTTCCGCAAAGAACTAAAGAAAATAAATCAAAACCGCCGCGAACCGTCGGTTTGAACAGTTCCTTTAAGAGTCTGCCTTTTGCGGCAATCCCTTAAGGGCGCTGCGCTGATGCTCAACTGCATATTTTGCGCAAAGTCCCTTTATTTGGGGATATTTTATGCGCTTTTCTTGAGTATTCCAAAATATGTTTCTTTTCTTATAGGTTTCCACATCTCTAGATTTTTCATGCCTGTTCTGCCCCATAGAGAAAAGCGACTGTAACCGGGAGGTTACAGTCGCTTTATTTTGTTGTGCAAACGGTTTTTCAATGAAGTTAACGGAAAATGAGCAGCCGCATTCATACACGCGTATCTCGTCTATCCTAATTTATAAAACATCCCTCACACTGTATGAAACCGGACGGATTGGCGGCTTCTTTCGGTCCATAGCCTGCCTCGGCATGCACAATCATCTGAGCAGATCAGCTATCTAAAAACACAATTTTTCAGAGTCGGCCGTTCGCCATCAGCCCTCACGCATCTGTTCAATTTGCTCTTTGCGCGGGGTGACAAATGCGGTCTGATAATTTACATACAGCACCATGCCCGCTTTCTGACCGGGGGACTTGCGCACATTCTTAATTTCGGTGTAATCCACCGGGATATTGTCCCCACCCCCGACGCTTGAATGGAAAGCTGCGATACAAGCCGCCTCGGTCATCGCCCGGTCGGTCGGCTTTTCGTTCTCGGTTACCAGCACCGTATGGCTGCCCGCCGCATTTTTTACATGAAACCAGATATCCCGTTTTGCGGCGGTCTTGAGGGTCAGCTTGTCGTTTGCGGCATTGTTGCGGCCAACCAGTACAAGGAATCCCTCGCTTGTGCGATACCGCAGAAATTCCGACATTTTGCGCGGACGTTTCTGCTCCTTGTATTTAAAGCCGCGCAGATATCCCGCCTCTTTGAGCTCTTTGCGAATAAGCAGAAAATCCTCTTCGGTGCGCGCTTCGGTAATCTCATACTGGACCGAGCGGAGATATTCCAGCTCGGCGGCGCCCTCTGCAAGCAGCGTTTCCAGCATTTTTGCCGCCGTCGTCAGTTTGCGGTAGTCCTTGAAATATTTCTGCGCGTTCTGAATCGGGTTTTTGGTCACATCCAGCGGCACGGTGATGGTTTCGCCTGTGTAATAATTGAGCAGTTCAGCGCTTTTCATCCCTTTTTGCAGATTGTGCAGATTGGCCTGGATCAGTTCGCCATACAGGCGTTTTATATCCGATTTCTCGGTATTTCGCTGTTCTTCCATGCGCGCCTGCTGCTTTCGCTGGGCGCGTTCAACCAGCGCATGCACCTGACGGGACAGATCATAGGACCGCGCTTTCATCCGCTCGGTTCGGTCTTTTTCGGCATAATAGGCGTCCAGCAGCGCGCTCATGCTGTTAAAAGGACGCTTTTCACAGTTTTCATATTGGGTCAGCTCTATGAAGCTGAATTCCACCGGACGGCCGTCCTCATAAATCGCGCAGAGCTGCGCGCCCTTTCCGAGCGCTGCCTCCCGCACCAATTGGATCGCCTGAACCAGTCTTTGCTGCTTTTCCGGCGCAAGCCGGTCGGCGTCCGGGTCGGCAGGATCTGTCCGATAAGCGATCTCGCGGCAGAGCGCCGGGCCGATTCCGACAACCGAAGCAAGCAGTGCCGCGGAAAGCGGCCGCGCCATTCCAAGCGCCCGCGCGGCGATCTGCTGCGGTTCGGCGCTCAGAAAATGCAGTTTTTCCTGCATCGGCGGCATGGTGAAGGGCAGTCCGGGCAGCAGCTGCCGCACCTGGGAAGCGTCGGCGTCGATCCGCTTAAGCGCGTCAATCACCTTGCCGTGCTGATTGATCAGGACCAGATTGCAGTAACGCCCCATCAGCTCGACCGACATGGTCACCGGCACGCGGTCGCCCATCTCATTGAGGGTGTCAAAATCAATAAAGAGGATGCGTTCCCCGTCCACTGTGCGCACGCCGGTAATCCGTCCGCTTGCAAGGTATTTGCGCAGCAGCATGCAGAAGCTGGGGGGCACAGCCGGATTTTCAAATTCCTCTTCGGTCAGATGAACCCGCGCGCTGCCCGACCGCGCGGACACAAGAAGCTTTTTTGACCCGTTCTGGGTGCGAAGCGAGAAAAGCGCCTCGTCCCTCGTCGGCATATAGAGCTTATCGACCCGTGCGCCGATCAGTTCCTTTTCCAGTTCCCGCGCCGTCACAAACAGCGTTGCTGCATCCAAAGCCATGATTTTAACCTCGCCGCGGCAAAAGTATGCCGCCTGTTGATCTCTGTATTCCTTATCTGCTATGCGCCTGTTTTAATGTTGCGCGGCCTGCAAACAAGCATTGTTATTTGTTCCGATCCTAAAAGCAAAAGACGCCGAAAAAATTTTTTGGATTAAAAAGCCGGTGTCCCGCGCCCGTTTTTGCAAGCCAAAAACGAGTCAAGCCGTTCCAAGCGGATTTGCGCAGCACTCGCTTAACAGGCACTCTGCCGCGCCGTCCAACTCCCGCTCCATTGCCTGGCGCATTTTTTCCATAGCGGGATTTTCCGTCTCGTAATGTCCCGCCGCCACGACCGTAAGCCCCAGCTGGCGGGCGTAAATCGCCTCGTGATGCTTGAGCTCTCCTGTCAGATAAGCGTCGTAGCCGAGCCAGCTCGCCTGACCGACAAACTCGCCCGCCGCGCCGCCGATAACCGCAACCCGTTCGATGGGGCGGCCGCCGTCCACATACCGCACAGGGCCGCAGCCAAGTTTTTCCCGAACCAGCGCCGCAAACGCAGCCGGTTCGATCTTTTCGATTTTGCCGCCGCGGCCCATGCCTGCGAACAGTTCGACCTCCTGCAGGCCCAGCAGCTCGCACAGGCAATCGTTCACGCCGCCCTGCGCCGCATCAAAACAGGTGTGCGCGCTAAGCACCGAGACTCCCGCTTTGGCGGCAGCAAGTACCGGGTCCCCCTCGGCAAGCGCTTTCACCCCCTGAAAAATTGCCGGATGGTGGGTGATGATCGCCCCGCAGCCGCGCGCGGCCGCCTCCTGGACAACCTCCGCGGTCAGATCAAGGGCAAAAAGCACCTTATCGGTCTGGCCGCCGCAATCAATGAGCAGGCCGCAGTTGTCCCAGCTCTCCGCCAGCTCGTAGGGCGCAATTTTATTTAAAAGTTCGTTCAGTTTTTTTGCCGTAATCATAGTTGCTCCTTCGTTTGCTTTGGCAAACAGAAACTCTTTTCCGGTTTGCCCATTTATCTTTCCGCGAGCACCCTTTCACCGGTACAGATTGGCCCGGCAATTTGCCCGCGCTTTCCAGGTCGTCCGCAGCCGTGCTTTCGCCAGTGCAGATTCGCCCCGGCAGGCGGATGTTCGCTTATAGGTGTTTTATGTTCGCCCGCTTTTTCCCATATTAAGCGGCCTGTACCAAAGATTATAAAACAGGAATCACATCCCCGACAACGAACCTTAAGGAGATATGTCTTATCTTTCCGGTTTCCGCAATGAGGCAGTTTTTTTGCCATGCGCGTCCCGATCCGGCCTTTGTTTTTCATTTGCCTTGCTTCAGGCAATAGCTGTTTTGTGCGCCAAAGTTCGGCCTGAGATCATCTTTTGCCTGAACCGATAAGGGGAAAAGCGCATTGGCCGCCCAATTACAAGCCGTCCGTTGACTGGCCCAATTCGGCCAGAATAAAGTTCTCCACCTGCTGGGCGCGGAAAGCTTTTTGCGGATCGTTGGTATTCTGCCGCACCCGCCGGGCTTTCTCGAGTTCCCGCGCGCAATAAGCCGCAGCGTCCGCGCCCTGCTGCGGACGGATGAGTCCAAGCGCCGCAAAGGCGGGGAAAATTTCCCGTGTACAGCCGCAAAACCGGGCGTGCATAACGCTGTAGCAGTGACCCGCTTCAAAGACCGCCTGCTCGGAAAGCAGCTCATACCCCTGCCGGTACAAAAAGGCGCGCACCCGCTCATGATGGGACGCCGGTACCAGAATCAGCCGTCTGTCCTCCTCTTTGAGCCAGGACGCGTTCTGAATAATTCCGGTGGTGACCTCGCTGCCGATACCGGCAATGACGATGTCCTGTGCCTCATTCGGCAAAACGCCGTCCAATCCCGCGCACAGAACGGTGCGGGTACGGTCTTCTATTCCGAGGCCGCGAAAAAGCTCCTGCGCCTTTTGCAGCGGCAGCGGATTTATATCGGTCGCCACAACCGAACTCGCCTGTCCTGAACAGATCAGCCATGCGGCAAGTTTACCGTGATCACAGCCGACGTCCGCTGCACGAGCCCCGCGGCGCACCAAAGACGCCGCGCACAGAAGCCTTCTGGACAGGCGCGGGATTTTTTCTCCTGTTTTTCTCTGCATAAACTCACCAACAACCCGTTTTCAGCCGTAAAAGGCTTGCTTAAAATACGGACAGGCAAAAAACAAAAATAGATAAATGGAAAAAAGCGAAACGCGGCGCGGCGCCGGAAGATGACCGAACGCTGCGCCGCGGCCCGCATCAGGCTTTGCGCCCTGTTTTACTGCTTGCCGGCAAAATAGTCGTTGATCTTTGCGACCAGCTCGTCCGCATCGGTGCCGTGCACCGCGCAGGCCTGCTCAATGCTCTCCCCGCGCGAGCTGGGGCAGCCGAGGCAGTGCATGCCGATTGCAAAGAAAAATTCTGCCGTATTCACATCGTAATCCAGCACATCACCGATCAGGCTGTCTTTGGTAACCGTCATTCTGCGTTCTCCTTTATTCTTTCGGCCGGTCCGCCCGGCTCTGTTCTATTATAAGCAAAGCCCGCGGGCATTGCAAGGTGAATCACGCCGCCGGCTCCCGAGACGTTTTTGTTTCCAGCATGGCGCCGCGCAGCGGTTCGCCGCTGCGGTCCAGCCGCACCAGTATCCAGCCCGGATCGCTCATGTCGATCTCCAGAATAGAATACTCCGTTCCGCTCATGACCAGCGCTTCGGCCCCTTCCAGCTTCTGGCGGTTGCTCTCGTTGTCATAAAAGCAGACCAGCGCAGGATCTTGATTCCAGACCCCCGCCGTCCAGTCCTCATCGGTATAGTCCGCAATCGTGAAGGGAATCTCCTCATAGACAAAAACGTCCTGCCGGGAGATGTCCAGCGAGCGCATCGCGTCGTTCCAGGGCGCGAACACATACCAGTTTCGATCCACCCGCGCGCAAAGGCAGTCTTCCAGGAAATAGCCGGCATAGCGGAAAAAGAGGTCTTCCCTGGTCATGATGTACAGGGTATCTGAATCGATTTCGCCTTGCCGCGCCGCTTCCAGCACCTGCTCGATCTGCGCGCTGTGGGCTTCCTCGTCCTGACGGGCAAAGAACTGGTCGTTTGAGGTCATGCCGCCGCTTTGCGCGAGCAGCTGCAAATAAAGCGCGTCGCTGACGCCCTGTGCTTCAAAGGAAAAGATATGGTCATACTCCTCGGCGGCAACCGACCAGAATTCGCTGACAAAAGGGGAACTGTATTCTGCGGTCGGCGCAGCAAAATCCTGATGCTTCTGTATAAGCGCCGGGGCCATGTCCACGGCCTGCACCGCAGCGGCCGCTGCCAGCAGCAGCGCGGCATGCTTTGCCTTCGCGCGACGGCAGACAAACAGCACGGCGCTCAGCACAATGAGATAGTTGACGACCCAGAACATCCTGCCGCTTGCCCGCAGCATACTCAGCAAATCGATCCATTTCCAGGACAGTTCAACCGAAAACAGCACGAAAGAATTGAGCACCACGACGTTGGAAACGGCAAAAACAGTCAGGCACAGGCAGACGAACAACAATCCGCCGTGCGTGCCGATCCGCCGCAGAGTCTGCCTTTTCTTCCAATGCAGCAGGTGGTCCAGCACCGCGGCGGCAAAGAGCAGCAGCGTTCCAAGTCCGAGATAATTGAAGCCCTCATAGGTGCCAAGCCCTTGTTTCCATTTGGGCAGCAGCAGGCTCCAGTTCTCGACACCCTTGCTGACCGGGTTGAACAGAGCATTGAGGTTCATGCAGAAATAGCCGTAGCCGACCGTCCGGGACGCGCCGGTATGAAAATAGCCGATGCAGTAGGCTGTAAACAGGCAAACGCCGACTGACACCACCACCATGATAGCCGGGCGCAGAATTCTGCGGTTTTTAAAACCGTACTCTACCACCGAAGCAAACAGCGCGGCGAGCACCATCGGCACAAAATAGGGATGGATCAGCATCGCGAGCGCGCCAAGCCCGATAAACCACAGCGAGGGCGGTGCGTTTTTCTGTTTCCCGTCAAAATAAAGGTACAGCGCGAGCAAAATCAGAAACTGTGCGCTCAGCGCCGTGTGGCGAAAAGCGCGCTCAAGCAGGATCGGATTCAGCACAAACAACAGGCTGCCGAGCAATGGTTTGAGGGTTCCTTTTACAAAAAGCCCGATCAACACAGCCGCGCAGCCGCCCTGTAACATAAAGCAGAGAAATACAAAAAGCCCGAAATATTGGAAAGTTGCGGGCAGAATACCCTCGATCAGCCGGAACAGAATCGCAAACAGCGGGATCGAGTCGGTATAGGCAACGCTGATTCCGGCGGGATAATTGATCGTCTGCGCGATGCACAGCGGAAAGCTCAGCGGCGATTCGCGATAGGAAAGCCAGCCGAGATAATGCTGCAGAATGTCCTGTTCGATATAGCCGTCCAAAATCCAGTCGTCCCGCAGCAGATTCAGCGGCATAAATCCGTAAATAAGCAGGAACACCGCGGCGCCGATCGCAGCGCCGAACAGAAAGAGCCGCCACTTTCCTGTCCCTTTTTTCAACATTCGGTTCCGCACTCTCATCTGCGCGCCCCCCTGTTTTTAAAATCTGAAATACCCGTTTATTATAGCGGACGGCAGCCGAAAACTCAACTTGGACAGGATGCGCGGTCCCGGTATTCGCCTTGCGCAGACGCGAAAGATTTAACAAGCCGCAAGCGGCGCGCACCGATTGTCAGCCTCGACCGGCTGTGCTATAATTCGTGGTATGAAAGAAAAGATAAGCAAACTGAAAAAGGCGGAAATCTCGCCGCGAATATTCTGGCTGTGCGCAGCCGCGCTGGTTGCCGCGCGGCTGCTGCTGCTGAGCAGGCAGACAATGACCCTTTATCCCGAAACCAGCATGCTGGACGACATGCTGATGGTTCGCGCCGCCCGCAGCATTCTGGATGGACAATGGCTGGGCGCTTACAACTATCTGACTATCGGCAAGCACATGCTTTTTGCGGTTTGGCTCGCGCTGATCAGCAAGCTCGGCATAAGTTACCTGCTTGCGGGTCAGCTGCTGTATATGGCTGCCTGCTTTGCGCTTGTGCAGAGCCTTGCGCCGCTGCTGCGCCGCCGTCTGCTGCGGCTGGGGTTTCTTGGCTGGATACTGTTTAACCCCGCCTCTTATGCCGACTTTACCCTGCGGGTTTATCGGGACAGCATCACGGTCTCCTTTGTGCTGCTGTTTTTTGCCGGCATGCTGGGCCTTGCGCTGCGCTGCACCGATTCAAAAACCGGTAAAATGGTTTTTTGGGGATTGCTGGGCGGGTTCGCGCTCGGCTGTTCGCTGCTGCTTCGGGAGGACGGCTGGTGGCTGCTTCCCTTCGCCGCGGCCGCGCTGATTTCGGTCCTCTTCCAGCTTATCCGCAAAAAGCCCGCGCGGATTTTTCCGCGCCTGCTTGCGCTGACCGGCTGCGCCGCGGCGGCGGCAGTCTGCATTCTGAGCTACTGCGGCATGAACTACCGCTATTACGGACGCTTTATCATCAGCGATCTGACCAGTTCGGAATTCCAGGCGGCATACGGCGCCATGACGCGGGTGATCGCCGATCCGGAGGACGTCAATCCCATTGTGCCCATTCCCCGCTCTTCCCGCGAGAAGCTGTATCAGGCTTCTCCGCTTTTCGCTGAGCTTGCGCCCTATCTCGAAAGCGACGATTTCCGCCGCTGGCAGAAGGACTGCGGCGACGGAGTGCTTGAATACTCCGGCGGCGGATTTTACTGGGCTGTGCGCAACGCCGCCTCGCTCGCCGGATATTATGAGACGCCTGAAACTGCGCGGCAGTTCTATCTCGCGCTTGCCGGGGAACTCAACGCCGCGTGTGACAGCGGCGACTTCGAGGCGCTCAGCGGCGAGCGCAGCGGACTGAATTCTCCGATTACCGCCGACCGCATCCTGCCCACCCTCAAAGAGTCCCTGCGCAGTTTATACACCGTCGTCAGTTACGCCGGTATCGACGATTCCCCCCAGATCAGCGTGGGCAGCGAGCTTGTCATGGACGAGCTGGAACAGTTCCTGCACGAAGAGGCCAAACGAACCACCAAGATCGAAAACGGCGCAAGCCGGATCGTGGTCTGGGCGTTTGCCGCCGACGGACCTGTCGAGGTTGCGCTTGTGGACGAGCAGGGCGGCGCGGTCGATGCGGGGGTCGGCTTCAACACCGGCTCGGACGTCTATCTGGACGAGCTGTATGCAGGGCGCGACCAGCGCTACACCGACGCCTGCCGCCGCACCTTTTTCCTTCCGGCTTCCTCCCTTGAGGGCATTTCCATTTGCATTACCGCGCCTTCCGGCAGCGTCACCATACCGGCACAGGCGATGGCGGAATCCGAAAGCGATCAGGGAATTACCTGGCGGGTGGAATATGCCGGCGCGGACTATTCCGAGCAGGTCACCTTCGGTTTTGCCGAGATCTGGCTTTACCGACTTATGCGGGTGATCACCCTTGTTTATCGGATTTTCAATTCCCTGTTTTTCCTCGCCGCGATTTTTCTGTTTTTCAAAGCGCTGCTGCGTCCGAAAAAGCTTTGCCGCGCCGCGTTTTTCGCCGGCCTTGGTCTGCTTGTTATGGCGGCGCTGCGTATTGGGATGGTCTCTTTTGCGGAAATCTCCGCTTTTGGAATCGGGACCAACCCGATGTATCTTGCGGCGGTTTATCCGCTGCTGATCGCGTTCCAGTTCCTCAGTCCGGTATTTCAATCGCCTGATTTTGACGGCGCAGAAAAAGGAGAATCCCGATGAAGCTGATTTCCATCGTCGTACCCTGCTACAATGAGCAGGAGGCTATCCCCTATTTTTATGACGCGATCACCGCAGTCGCGCAGAAGATGCAGGATCGCGCAAACTTTGAATTTATCTTTGTCAACGACGGTTCCAAAGACGGCACCCTGCAGGCTGCGCGGACCCTCGCCGAAAAGGACGAGCGGGTACATTATATTTCTTTTTCCCGCAACTTCGGCAAGGAAGCGGCCATGTATGCCGGGATGAAAAAAGCCGCCGGGGATTACATCGTAATTATGGACGTGGACCTGCAGGACCCGCCCGAACTGCTTGTGCAGATGCTGGACGGCATCGAGCAGGAGGGATTTGACTGTGTGGCGACACGCCGGGTCACCCGCAAGGGAGAGCCCAAACTGCGCTCCTTCTTTGCGCGGATGTTCTACCGCATTATCAACCGCATCTCCAAAACCGAGATCGTGGACGGTGCGCGGGATTACCGGCTGATGACCAGGCAGATGACCGACGCTATTCTGGAAATGACCGAATACAACCGCTTTTCCAAGGGCATTTTCGGCTGGGTCGGCTTTGAAACAAAATGGCTGGAGTATGAAAATGTCGAGCGGGTCGCGGGAGAGACCAAATGGTCCTTCTGGAAACTGTTTCTCTATTCGCTCGAAGGGATTTTCGCCTTCTCCACCGCACCGCTCGCCATTTCCTCGGTACTGGGCCTTCTGTTTTGCGTCATCGCCTTTATTATGGTGCTGATCTACGCGCTTAAAGCGATCATCTGGGGCGATCCGGTCGCCGGTTTTCCGACCCTGATCTGCTCTATTTTCCTGATCGGCGGCATCCAGCTCTTCTGCATCGGCATCCTTGGTCAGTATCTTTCCAAAACCTATCTTGAATGCAAAAACCGCCCGATCTACATCGTCAAAGAGGAAAAATGACCGCCTAAACGGGAAAACAGCGGGTGCTGTGTTGTTTTCTTTCCCTTTCCTTTTCAAAAGAAATCCGTGCAGTCCGGTCTTTGCTTTGTTTGACAAGACGCGGCGGCCTTGTTCCGGAATTTCCGGTTTTGCCGGTGCGCAGTGTTCCCATTGACTTTCTATGGCAGGCGCACAGCGTCCCTGAATATGGCGGCGGTGCTGCAGGGCTTTTAAACAAATCTTTTTTCCGGCCTGCCGCGGCACGGCAGGCACTTTCATTTATCCGGTCCTCAGGCAGTTTTCCGCTATACCGGACAAATGAAAATATCCGCACAGCAATCTAATATCAGGCAAAAGCAGTAAAGGATGATGATTTTGAGCAACAACTATTCTTTCGACACATTGTGCGTACACGGCGCCTACCGCGCGCGGGGCGGTGAACCGCAGAACGTCCCGATCGTGCAGAGCACAACTTATCGCTTTGACAGCTGCGCCGAGGTCGCCGCGATGTTCGACCTGACCAGCGAAAACCATATGTATACCCGCATTTCCAACCCGACGGTCGAGCAGCTGGAGAAAAAGGCCGCGCTGCTGGAAGGCGGCACCGCCGCGGTTGCGACCTCTTCGGGGCAGGCGGCAACCCTGGTCGCGCTGCTGAACATCTGCGAGGCGGGCGACCATATTCTTTGCAGCACCAACGTATACGGCGGCACCCATAACCTGATCGGCGTGAGCTTTGCAAAGCTTGGGATCAGCTCCACCTTCCTGCCCAACGACAGCACCGTTGAGCAGATCGTCGCCGCCGCGCGGCCGCAGACCAAGGCGCTGGTCGCCGAGACCCTCGCCAATCCGGCGCTGACCGTGCTGGATTTTGAGACCTGGTCGGCCGCGGCCAGGGAGATCGGCGTACCTCTCATCGTGGACAACACCCTCGCGACTCCCTTCCTCTGCCGGCCGCTCGAGCACGGCGCCGACATCGTCATCTGCTCCACCTCCAAATACTTCGACGGCAATGCCTCCAGCCTTGGCGGCATGGTGATCGACGGCGGAAGCTTTGACTGGGCGGCCTCCGGCAAATTCCCCTGCATGACCGAGCCGGACGAGAGTTATCACGGATTGGTCTATACCAAATCCTTCCCGGACCGGCCATTTGCGGTCAAGGCGCGCGGCCAGCTGGTGCGGGATTTCGGCTGCTGCCAGAACCCGATGAACGCCTACAACACCCTGACCGGCATGGAGACGCTTCATCTGCGTATGCCCCGGCACAGCGCAAGCGCCCTGCGGCTCGCAGAGTTTCTGGAAAACCATCCCAAGGTTGCGTGGGTCAACTATCCCGGCCTGAAGAGCAATCCCTGCTATCCCCTTGCCTGCAAGTATCTGCCCAAAGGACAAAGCGGCATTTTGACCTTCGGGGTCAAGGGCGGGCTTGCCGCCGGTCAAAAGCTGATCGAGAGCTTTGAGCTGACCAGTCTTGTCGTCCATCTGGGTGATGTGCGCACCTGCGTACTGCATCCGGGCAGTACCACCCATCGCCAGCTCTCCGAAGCGGAACAGGCTGCCGCCGGCGTACCGCCCGAGTTGATCCGGGTATCGGCCGGCCTGGAAGACCCCGGCGACCTGATCGCCGACTTTGACGCTGCGCTTGCCAGGCTTTGACCTGTACGCAGCCGCAAACCATTTAAACAGCAAGGAAGCCCAATATGCCTCTGATTATCCCCAAGAACCTGCCTGCCTATCAGAAATTGCAGGATGAAAACGTCTTTGTTATGAATCGCGGACGCGCGGTCACCCAGGACATCCGCCCGCTGCACATCGCGATTGTCAACCTTATGCCAACCAAGGTGCAGACCGAGACCCAGCTTGCGCGAGTGCTGGCCAACAGCCCAATACAAGTGGAACTGACCCTCGTGCATATGGGCAGCCACGAGAGCAAAAACACCGCCCCGGAACATTTGCAGAGCTTTTACCAGACCTTTGCACAGATCCGGGACAAGCGGTTTGACGGCATGATCATCACCGGCGCGCCGGTAGAGACGCTGCCTTTTGAACAGGTCGATTACTGGCCGGAGCTGTGTGAAATCATGGAGTACAGCAAAACCAACGTCTACAGCACGCTGCATGTTTGCTGGGGCGCACAGGCGGGCCTGTATTACCATTTCGGCATCGACAAGCACCCGGTCGAAAAAAAGGTGTTCGGCGTTTTTGCCCATCGGGTGACCCGGCCGCTGAATCCGCTGGTACGCGGTTTTGACGAGGTATTTTATGCGCCCCACAGCCGTCATACCGAGATTCTGGAAAGCGAGGTCGCAAAGGTGCCCGAACTTCGCATTCTCGCAAAAAGCGACGAAGCCGGGCTGCATATTCTGAGCACCGAGAACGGCAGGCAGGTTTTTGTCTGCGGGCATCAGGAATACGACCGGGATACCCTGCGCGCAGAATACGAGCGCGATCTCGCCGCCGGGCTGCCGATCGAGGTTCCGAAAAACTACTTCGTTGACGACGATCCGTCCAAAGAGGTCATCTTCCGCTGGCGCAGTCATGCCAATCTGCTGTATGGAAACTGGCTGAACTACTACGTCTATCAGGAGACGCCCTATGACCTCAGCAAGTTGAAAAAGTTTGAGCGCGGCGCGCAGTGCTAAGCCTCTTTTCACCCGGCGCTTTGCCGGTTTCCGGTTTATTTATTGGATAAATTTTTTACCACTGCATCCTTTTCTAATGCGCAGCAGGGGCTTCTTTCCCCCGCTGCGCTTGCTTTTTCCTGTTTTCCGCTGCGGCAAAATTTATTTTTACTTAAAGCCGCTGACTAAACCTTCCGCCGGGCGGATGATTTTGAACAGGCCCTGTATGCCTTCCGCTTCTGCGGCAGCTTTGCGAAAGGGATGCCGGTGATTTCTGCCGCGCGTTTTGCAATGTCCCTTTTGGGCGGGGCCGTTTCAGGAAATCCTGCATTCGACTGGTTGCTTTATTGCAATTCTCAGTTAGCGCCGGATCTGTTCCTCTTGTGATATTTTTATTCTTTCCCGGTTCAATTGGAGGATTTAGCCCGCCTTTCGCACCATTAAAAAAGCCCCGGCGATCTGATCGCCCGGGGCTTTCCTATTTTTCCTGTTTGCTTTATTCAAAATACGCCGCGTGGCATAGGATGGTTATTCAAATTTATTCCCCTCGCCGTCAAAATATTCGACATGCAAAACGTATTCCTTTTCGGAATTCCTGCGGCTGATTATTTCCATATTTGCCGTTTCATATCGTTCGGGCTGCGCGGTTTGACCATCCACCGTATAGCTGAGTTCCGCATATTCCGTCTGCGCACCGGAAAACCACACAAGGTCATACCAGTCCCCATTCACCGTCATGCCGCCGATAATGATTTCATCACGCTCCCGAATCGTCCAGCTTTTTATAGAATAGCCGCCCCGATTCGGCTCAAACAGAACAAGCGCGGCTTTGCCGTCTGCGCTGTTCGCCCCGCTGACGATAGCATCGTCCAGTGTAAGTTCGCAGACAATGTTCCACCCTTCGCCTTTGGACAGACCCTGTTCGATCAGGTCTTCCCTGCTTTCAACCGTGTTTCCATCGCCGGCAGCACAGCCGCAGAGCAAAAGACAAAATACGGTGCAAATCGCCGTGGTCAAAGCCCATTTCTTTTTCATTCGGCATCTCCTTTCGCAATCTGACAGAATAACATGTGGTTCGAAAGCGCTTGAGGCCAAAATTTCAGGCAATTTCCCCTCTATTATTCGGCGCGGCAGCGAAAAGGTCAAGCGGAATTTGTCCCTTTTCTCTCAGCGCCGGCACGGCAGATATTCAGACGAAGTGCCGCCATACCGGGCTTTGCGTCGGTTATTCGGCGAAATTGTGACGGCTTTTGATAGCCGCCGAACTGTTTTGGAGACCGAGTTATCCGCCCGGCTGCCTGTAAACAGGCGTTTTTGGGCCCGCTTAAACCGATAGCAAAAATTTATTTTTTCTCGCTTGAACAGGTGTTTTTCAGCGCAATCGGGCGCATTCTTTTTTATGAAAACAACAGAATCTGTTTTCCGGCTTATATGGTTCATCGCATCGGCCGGCTTCCTTTTGTTTGCGCTGAAAATTTGCCGTTTTTGCGCTATTTTGCCGTTATCCTGCCGCACTGCGCGTCCGTCTCTTGCGCAAGCCGGCCCAGCAGCGGCTCGAACCGCAGCCCCTCTCTTTCCTGTGCGCCGGGGTCAGCCGCGGTATGGGCGATGCACGCCGCCGTAAAGGACGACGCAAGCTGCGCCGCTTCCTGTAGCTTGCAGCCGCGCGTGACAAGCGCCGCAAAAACTGCGGCGAAGAGATCTCCGGACCCGTGAAAGGCGGCGTTCACCCGCTCGGCCAGCGCGAGGGTAAAGCGGCCGTCTTCCAGCACCCCCGCGCCAAGCCGGGCGCCGTCCTCCGACTGCACGCCGGTCAGGACAACCGCGCGGACACCCAGTTCCTGCGCAAGCCTGCGGGCGAGCTGCTCGGCATACGCCGCCCCGCACTGCGGCTGACAGGGTATTCCCAGCAAAAAAGCCGCCTCGGTCAGGTTGGGCAGGATCACATCCGCCCTTTTGCAGAGCAGCGCCATCCTTTGCGCAAACCGATCGTCAAATCCGCTGTAATAGCGGCCGTTGTCTCCCATGACCGGGTCGACGATCCGCCTGCTTTGAGGGAAGCGCTCAAAAAAGCGTTCCACGGCTTCTATCTGAGCCTGCCCGGCAAGATAACCGGTCATAACCGTGTCAAAATGAAGTTCCGCGCTTTGCCAATGAGCGGCAATATGGTCGATTTCTCCGGTCAGGTCCAGCACGGCCGGTTTTCCAAAGCCGCCCGTATGGGTAGACAAAAGCGCCGTCGGCACCGGGCAGGCCTGGACGCCTGCCGTCGAAAGTACCGGCAGCGCAATGGTCAGCGCACACTTTCCGTAACAGGAAAGGTCCTGGATCGTCACAACTTTTTTGAGTCCGTGCACAGCGTTCTGCATGTTTTTTCTTTCAGCGCACACACAGAACACCGCGCCGCTGTTCAGGGATGCTCCCCGCTGCGGTGCACGCCGGTGATGGAGTATTCCACCCACTCGGCAATATTGGTTGCGTGGTCGCCGATCCTCTCAAAATATTTTGCAATCATCAAAAGATCAAGCGCGTATTCGCCCGCCTGCTTGTCGGTCTTGAGCAGTTCGACGATCTCGTCCCGCACATGGTCGAACAGTTCGTCAACCCGATCGTCGTATTCGATTACGCCGCGCGCCATCTCGAGATCCTTTTTGACAAACGCCTCGACGCTGTCGGTCACCATGCTGACGGCGGCGCGGGCCATCTCTTCGATATACGGGATCTTATAGTCAACCCCGTTTTTCGCCATCGAAACGATCTCGGCGATGTCCGCCGCCTGGTCGCCGATGCGCTCCATATCCGTTATCATTTTAAGCGCAGCGGAGATCAAACGCAAGTCCCTCGCGACCGGCTGCTGCTGCAAAAGCAGCCGCATGCAGAGGGTCTCGATCGAATTTTCCATCCGGTCGATCTCCAATTCCGCCGCAATCGTGTCCCGGATCATCTGTTCATCCTGCTCCAACAATGCCTTGGTCGCGGTCGCAATCGCGTTTTCACATTTCGCGCCCATTTCGGTCAGCTCTTCGCCGAGCTGCGCGAGCTGGCGATCAAACCGGTTTCTCATTATCCGAACCTCCCCGTAATATAATCCTCGGTGCGCTTCTCCTTCGGCATCGAGAAAATCTGCTCGGTGCAGCCGTACTCCACTACCTCGCCGAGCAGGAAAAAGGCGGTTTTATCCGAAATGCGGACCGCCTGCTGCATGTTGTGGGTGACCATAATGATAGTATAGCGGTTTTTGAGCTCGACCGCCAGATCCTCGATGCGGGAAGTGGAGATCGGGTCAAGCGCGCTGGTCGGCTCATCCATGAGCAGGACCTCCGGCTCGACCGCAAGCGCGCGCGCAATGCAAAGCCGCTGCTGCTGGCCGCCGGAAAGGCCGAGCGCGCTTTTGTTCAGACGGTCCTTGACCTCTTCCCAAATCGCCGCGTCCCGCAGCGCACGTTCGACGATTTCGTCCAGTTTTTTGCGGTTGCGCACGCCATGGGTTCGCGGTCCATAGGCGATATTATCGTATACGCTCATGGGGAAGGGGTTCGGTTTCTGAAACACCATTCCTACCCGTTTGCGCAGCAGATTGACGTCCATTGGTCCGTAAATGTCTTCACCGTCCAGCTCGACCGTTCCGGTGATCGCACAGCCCTCGACAAGGTCGTTCATCCGATTCAAGCTTTTCAGCAATGTGGATTTTCCGCATCCGGACGGTCCGATGAAGGCGGTGATCTCGTTGGGCTGGATTTTCAAATTTACATTTTTAAGCGCCTTAAAATCCCCGTAATATAAATCGAGGTTCTCTATGTTGAATTTCTCCATCTCTTATCCTTTCGACATCTTTTTGGCAATAAAAGCCGACAGCGCATTGATCCCGATGACGATTGCGAGCAGTACGACTGCCGTCGCATAGGCCTTGTCGATGTGCAGGCCCTCATTCGCTAAAACATACATATGAACCGAAAGCGTTCTTCCGGAACCGAGCAATCCGTCCTTCGGCACGTTTGCAACCGTTCCCGCGGTATAGATCAGCGCCGCGGACTCGCCGACAATGCGGCCGATTGCCAGTATCACGCCTGCGAGGATTCCCTGGCTGGCAGAAGGAAGAATGATGCGGAACACGGTCCGCAGCCGCCCCGCTCCCAATCCGAAACTGCCTTCCCGATAACTGTCCGGCACCGAGCGCAGCGCTTCTTCGGTCGTGCGCATGATCAGAGGCAGGATCATGATGGACAGGGTGAGTGCGCCGGATAACAGCGACAGGCCCAGTTTCAATGTCATGACAAAAAAGAGCGCGCCAAACAGTCCGTAGACAATCGAGGGAATGCCGGACAGGGTTTCGGTGGTCATGCGGACGATCTTTACCAGTTTGCTGCCGCGCTTGGCGTATTCGACAAGATAGATTGCGGTAAAAACCCCGAGCGGGCAGGCGATCAGCAGGGAAACAAAGGTGATGATCACCGTATTGATCAGCGCCGGAACCAGCGAGACGTTTTCTGAATTGTAATGCAGAGAAAACAGATCCAGCGAGAGGTTCGGCACACCTTTTACCAGGATATAGCCGATCATATAGATGATGGCAAAGGTGGTCACGATCGCCGCGGCCGCCACGAGCAGCAGCAGGATAAAGGACAGCGGACTGTGCGCATACATCTTTACCCGCTGCTTGAGGCTTATTTTATTGATCTTTTGAATTTTCTCGGATTTCATCATTTATCGCTCCTCTTCTTGATCGCCGAAAACAGCAGATTGATGAGCAGGATAAAGACGAACAGCACGACGCCGGTCGCGATAAGCGCCTCCCGGTGCAGATCAGCGGCATAGCCCATCTCGAGCACGATATTCGCCGTCATTGTCCGCACGCCCTCCAAAATTCCTTTGGGCATACGCGGCTGGTTGCCGGCGACCATGATCACCGCCATCGTCTCGCCGATCGCCCGGCCGACGCCGAGAATGACTCCGGCGAGGATGCCAGATTTTGCCGCCGGCAGCGTGACGGTGAACACGCTTTTCTCGTGGCTTGCGCCAAGCGCCAGTCCGCCTTCATAGTAGTTTTCGGGCACCGCGCGGATCGCGCTTTCGGATACGCCGACAATGGTCGGCAGGATCATCAGCCCAAGCAGCAGCGAAGCGGTCAGCATTCCCTTGCCGCTCACATCATATTTTTCAAACAGGTCGCGCACCAGCGGCACCAGCACCACAATGCCGAAAAAGCCGTAAACGACCGAAGGAATGCCGGCAAGAAGCTCGATGGCCGGCTTGAGCACTTTGTACAGTTTTTTGGGACAGAATTTCGCCATGAATACCGCCGTCAGCACGCCGATAGGCACGCCAAAAAGGATGGCGCCCGCCGTGACGTAAATGCTTCCGAGGATCATCGGCAGAATGCCGTAAATATTGTTGCCCGGTTTCCAGGTCTGTCCGAGCAGAAAATCCGCAACCCCGATCTCTCCGATCGCCGGCAGTCCGTTTGCGAAAAGAAACACACAGATGAGCGCCACGGCAAGTATCGAGGTGCAGGCGCACAGAATAAAGACCAGCTTCATTGCGCGCTCTTTAAAATTATTCATGTTAACGCATCTCTCCTGACAGGACAAACGGGCATTGACCGCAAGGCCATGCCCGATGCCGTTTTTTGTGAAAATCCGTGTTGGTTTCAAACGTTCGTTCGATTACTGAAGCTCGCTCCAGCTGGTCAGCTCGCCGGTAAAGATCTGCATGACCTGCTCGCTGGTCAGTCCGGTGATCGGGCACTCGTTGTTGACGATGACCGCGATGCCGTCCAGCGCGATGACCGTCGGGGTCAGCCCGGCCTCAAGCTCGCTGTCCTTCAGCTCACGGGATGCCATGCCGATGTCGCAGACGTCCTCGATGGTGTTGGTCATGCCGGTGGTGCTGTCCGAGGTCTGAAGCTCGATCTCAACGTTTGCGTTAAGCGCGGCATAAGCCTCGATGAGTTTCTCCATGACCGGAGTGACCGAGGAGGAACCGCTGACCACAACCTTGCCCTCGGCATTATTGGAAGTGAACGCCTCCGCCTCGCCGACGCTGATATAGCCTGCATCAACAATGACTTCCTGGCCCTCGGCGGACATGATGTAGTTGATGAAATCCTGCGCCGCCTCGCTTACCTCGCCGTTGGTCGCGATGTTAAAGGGACGGGAAACCTTGTAGCTGCCGTTTTCAATGTTCTCGACCGAAGCCGCGACACCGTCGATTTCCAGCGCTTTGACCGTTTCGTCCAGAGAACCGAGCGAGATATAGCCGATCGAGTAAGGATCGCCCGCAACGCTGGTCATCATGACCGCGGTGCTGTTGGTGATTTCGGCATCAACTGTGGTCATGTCGACCTTCTCGCCGGCGTCGTTTTCCTGCTCAATGCCCATCAGCTCGATGAATGCGCCGCGGGTGCCGGAACCGTCCTCGCGGGACATTACCGTGATGCCGTGGGAAGCGTCAAAGCTGCTTTCCTCGGTGCTGCCACCCTCGTTGGCCGCGTCCTCCGCCGGTTCCTGGGTATCTCCGCCGCAGGCGGCAAGGCTCATCACAAGCAGCATGGCCATAAGAATTGCCATAAGTTTTTTCATTTTTCTCTTCTCCTTGAATTCTTCTTGTTTAATCCATGTTTGATTTTCACAAGCTTTATCTTAATGAGGCTTTGTAAAACCTGTAAGCCGCGATTTGTAAAATCATCGTAAAACCTTTTTTACAGAAAAGCCCAATTTTGTTTTTTAAATGCTGTGTGTTTTCCCTTCGCATATTTTCTTTTGGTCCATGTTGTTTCAAGGTCGTTTCCCTTCTTTTGGATTTCCGGCAAGTGTCGATACTGCATCGTTACAGCATGTGTTTTGCTGAAAACGCTGCTATTCTCAAGCGTGCCTGCGCAAGGCATTTTCGGGCAAAACGGACTTTCCAATGTATGAAAGCCCGCCGGCCGCATCAGGCTGTCTTTTCCTTTTCAAGATACCTCAGGCAAAAATCCGTTTATTTTCCCGAATTCCGTCAGTTTTAGAACGCAAGCTAACAAAAAGAAGCGTCCCGCAGGACGCTTCTTCGCTTTATACATATTTATATTAAGTGCTTTCGTCTCAGCCGGCTGTTTTGCCGCCGAAAAGATTTTTCAGTTTGTCCGAAAAGCCAGGCCTTTTGGGCGGCTTGATCCCTCTATTTTCCAGCTCCTGCTTCATGGCCTTTTCCGCCTGCTGCTGATTGGGGAGCAGCTCATGCGGTTTATGAAACGCAATATAATCAGCATAAAATTCCAGCAGCATTTCGGTATTCAAAAAGCGCAGCAGCGGAATGGTTTCCTGTTCAAGCGCGCATTCGCTCCAGTAAGTTGACACATCGGCATCAGCGCTTTTCCGGCGAAGCATCTGCGCAACAACATGTCCGCAAAGCTCGCCATACTCCGCGTTGTCCGCCAAAAACTCTCCTTCACGAGCAAGCGCCGCGCACTGATCCCGAACGCCCTCAAAAAACTCGACATGCACCGGGTCTTCCGCAAAGCTGTTCCTGCCGGTGACCAATTGCATCAATCCGGATTTTGCGCTTCTTTTATTGTAAAGCTCCTGTGCTTTTGCAAGATAATCCACATAAGCTCCGCGAATGCTTGCCGCGGCCGCATAAGCACGCAGCACCGGGTCCTGTTCCCCTTCGCCGACACTGCGCAGCACCTCCTGAAATTCGCCTGCGCCGTAAGCGCTGCGCACAAACGCTTGATTCTCGGCCTCTGTTGCGGCGGTGCGGCACACCGGGAACTTGGTGCCGCAGTAAGTGCAAAACACTTCTCGGACCGTGTCCTGCGCCACAACCGTTCCGCCGCAGTTCGGACATTTCAGCTCTATTGTCATGATCTCCCACCTCGCGCCTGTTTCGGCTGTCAGAATTGCGGTTATTATACCATTTCCCCCATTTTACCGCAACCGCAAGCCGTTTTCCTCTATTTGATTGACAGGGAAAAGGTGACATGATACTCTAAATTTAAAATCTGTTTTACCGGATGCACAATGCTGCAAAGGAGTGGATATAATGGCTAGTCTGAAGCTGACCGAAGAGCAGCAGGCTGTCCTCGACGGCGCGCAGGGACCTGTAAAAGCCAAAGTCATGAAAACGCTTGTAATGTATGGCGAAACTTTTGGGGCGACCAAAATGGTGCCGATTCAAAGTGAATATGGCCATATTGTCACCAGCTTCGGTCTGTCCATGCTGGGACCGGTTTACCGCATCATGGATGAGCTGATCAGCAGCGGCACCATCTCACCGCAGAAATTCAGCGCTGACCCCAGGCCGCTGGACAAAAATGTACCGGCCAACCCTCTGCAAAATCTTTTATTTCACATAATGTACTCCCGGCAGAGCGATTATGAGGCGCAGCTTGAAAAAGTCGGTCTGCTTTCGCCGGATGCCTTCACCTGCACCTGCTATCTCGACGAAGTCGGCAACAAGCCCAGGAAGGGGGAAGTGCTTTCCTGGGCGGAATCCAGCGCGGTCGTTTACGCCAACAGCGTACTGGGCGCACGCTGCAACCGCAATTCAGGAATTATTGAGATGTTCGGTTCGATTGTCGGCTGCGTTCCTTATTTCGGCCTGCTTACGGATGAAGGGCGTAAGGCAACCTGGATCGTTGAGGTACGCACAGAAAAGCTGCCTGAGGCGCAGATTCTCGGCAGCGCCATCGGCATGAAAGTGATGGAGGATGTTCCCTATGTCAAAGGGCTGGATCGCTTTCTCGGTACCGAGCTTGACGAGCGTGCAACCAGCTATCTGAAAGATTTTGGCGCTGCAACCGCCTCCAACGGCGCCGTTGGCCTTTACCATATTGACAAGCTCACGCCGGAAGCGGTTGAGCAGGGCGAGTCGCTGATCGCGGAGGGCGCGCAAACCTATGTAATTGACGACGCAGAGTTGGAGCGGGTACGAGCCGGCTATCCGGTTATGTGGAAAAACCCAAATGCGGCACCCAAGCTCTGTTTTGTCGGCTGTCCGCATCTTTCACTCGAGCAGCTTCGCAGCTGGACGGATACCCTTTGTGCCCGTCTTGCGGACTGCGGTCGTGAAAAAGTTGCGGTACCGGTTGTATTTACCGCCGCACCCGGCGTCAAAAAGGCATTCGAAGCAACTCCGGACGCGCGCAGACTGCAGCAAACCGGCGCTGTCCTTTCCAGCATCTGCCCGCTCATGTACATGAACAATCCGCTGTGCGGCAAAATGCCGG
>CALWZE010000085.1 GCA_944385925.1 uncultured Clostridia bacterium | reverse complement strand
AGCTGAAAGCCTGGGAGGTGCCGTTTGAGGCGCGCATCCTCTCTGCGAACAGGACGCCGCAGGAGGCGGCGGCGTTTGCCGAAAGCGCAAAGGAGAACGGTTTCGGCGTTGTGATCGCCTGTGCCGGTATGGCGGCGCATCTTGCGGGCGTTATGGCGGCGCACACTACCCTGCCGGTCATCGGTGTGCCGATCAAAGGCGGCGTCGCGGATGGTCTGGATGCCCTGCTTGCGACGGTGCAGATGCCGAGCGGTATTCCGGTTGCGACCGTTGCGATCAACGGCGCGAAAAACGCTGCGGTGCTCGCCTGCCAGATCCTGGCGGTTTCGGACGAGCGGATCGCCGCGCTGCTTGCGCGGGAAAAGCAGGCCATGCGGGAGGCAATCGAGCAGAAAAACGCCAAGCTGCAAGCGGAATTGCAGACGCTCTGAGCGCGGCGGCGCGGCCGCGGGGGAGACGCCCCCGCCTGCAGCCCGCGAAGCGGGCCGCTTTCGCCTTTCCGAGCGGAAAGGCGGGCCGCGCCGTTGCCGGTTCTTTGATCGGTTTTCACAGGTTCCAAATCAGGAAAGAAATACATTCAGGGTAAACAGAAAGGAAAGCATCATGGAAAAGAGAGAACAGCTGTACGAAGGAAAGGCCAAGAAAGTTTTCGCGACCGACGATCCCAACCTCGTTCTGGTCGATTATAAGGACGATGCAACCGCCGGAAACGGCGCCAAAAAGGGCACGATCCGCGGCAAAGGGGTCGTCAATAACCGCGTAACCAATAGCCTGATGCGGATGTTGGAAACCAAAGGCATCCCGACCCACTACGTCCAGGAGCTCTCCGACCGTGAGACGCTGGTGAAAAAGGTTGAGATCGTTCCGCTTGAGGTCATCGTCCGCAACGTCGCGGCCGGTTCGCTTGCCAAACGCCTCGGCCTCGAGGAAGGCACCAAGCTGAACAGCACCGTGCTGGAATATTGCTATAAGGACGACGCGCTCGGCGACCCGATGGTCAACGAATATCACATCGCCGCCATCGGCGCTGCAACCAAGGAAGAGCTGGACACCATCGCCTCGATGGCTTTCCGCATCAACGAGATTCTCACCGATTACCTCAAAGAGGTCAATATCGAGCTCATCGACTTTAAGCTGGAGTTTGGCCGCCTGGCGGACGGCAGCATTGTGCTTGCGGACGAGATCAGCCCCGACACCTGCCGCTTCTGGGACACTGTGACCCACGCGCACCTTGACAAAGACCTGTTCCGCCGGGATCTTGGCGGCGAAGAGGATGCATATAAAGAGGTTATGAAACGGCTCCTGGGAGAATAATACATGGAAAAATGCTGGATGGATAAGCCGCACGAGGAGTGCGGTGTGTTCGGGATCTTTAACAAGGGCGACAGCGCCGACGTCATCATGGACACCTATTATGGCCTGTACGCCCTGCAGCACCGCGGTCAGGAGAGCTGCGGCATTGCGGTCAACGACGACGGGGTCATCTCCTGCCACAAGGACCTTGGCCTTGTCAACGAGGTGTTTACCCGGGATGTGCTGGACGGCATGCCGCGCGGCAAAATGACCGTCGGCCATTGCCGCTACGCCACCACCGGCACCCGCAGCTCGGCGAACGCCCAGCCGCTTGTGCTGCGGCATATCAAGGGCAATATGGCGCTTGCGCATAACGGCAACCTGACCAACGCCGCGGAACTGCGGGCCGAGGTCGAGCTGACCGGCGCGATCTTCCACACGACCAGCGACACCGAGGTCATTGCCTATGCGATCACCAAGGAGCGCTTGACCGCGCCGAGCATTCAGGCCGCGGTCGTCGCCGCGATGGACAAGATCAAGGGCGCCTATTCGCTGATCATCATGTCTCCGCGCAAGCTCATTGCCGCCCGTGACCCTTACGGGTTCCGGCCGCTGTGCATGGGCAAGCTCGGGGAAAGCACCGTCTTTGCCTCCGAGAGCTGCGCGCTGGATTCGATCGGCGCGACCTTTGTGCGGGACATCGAACCGGGCGAGGTCGTGGTCGTGACCGACGACGGGATCGAGAGTATCCGCACCCACTGCGGAAAAGGCAGCGGCTTCTGCGTCTTTGAGTATATCTATTTTGCCCGTCCGGACAGTGTCATCAACGGCACTTCGGTCCACCTTGCGCGTCAGCGCGCCGGTGCGCTGCTCGCGCTTTCCCATCCGGTCCAGGCGGACGTCGTCATCGGCGTGCCTGATTCGGGACTGGACGCGGCGCTCGGCTATGCGCGCCAAAGCGGTATCCCCTACGGCATCGGATTTTTGAAAAACAAGTACATCGGACGAACCTTCATCGCGCCGGGACAAAAGCAGCGGGAAAACGCGGTCCGCATCAAGCTAAACCCGATCAGCGCGACGGTCAAGGGCAAACGGGTCATCCTGGTGGACGACTCGATCGTGCGCGGCACAACCAGCCTCAAGATCGTCAAATTGCTGCGGGAAGCGGGCGCGACCGAGGTTCATATGCGCCTGTCCGCACCGCCTTTCCTGTATCCCTGCTATTTCGGCACCGATATTGATTCCAGCGAAAACCTCATCGCCTATAAACACAGCATTGAGGAGATCGCGCAGATTATCAATGTGGATTCGCTGGGATTCCTGGAAATAGAGGACCTGCCCAAGCTTGCCGAAAATACAAAATGCAAAATGTGCGACGGCTGCTTTACCGGCCATTATCCGATCGACCCGCCGGCTTGCAGCGCAAAGAGCAAGTTCGAATATAAGATCTCTGAAAATACCAACGATTGACGGGGGAAAAGATGAAGAGTTTTTCCGAAAGCTATAAGGCGGCCGGTGTGGATATCACCGCCGGATACACCGCGGTCGAGCTGATGAAAAAACATGTCGCGAGAACCATGACCCCGGGCGCGATCGGGGGCCTTGGCGGTTTCGGCGGCCTGTTTGAGCTGGACCTGACCGGTATGACCCGGCCGGTCCTGGTCAGCGGCACCGACGGGGTCGGCACCAAACTCAAGCTCGCCTTTTTGATGGACAAGCACGACACGGTCGGCATCGACTGCGTCGCGATGTGCGTCAACGACGTCATCACCTGCGGTGCAAAACCGCTGTTTTTCCTGGATTACATCGCCTGCGGCAAAAATGTCCCCGAGCGGATCGCGGACATCGTCGCGGGGGTTGCCGAAGGCTGTGTACAGGCCGGCGCGGCGCTCATCGGCGGCGAGACCGCCGAGATGCCGGGCTTTTACGGCGAGGAGGAATATGACCTCGCCGGATTCACCTGCGGCGCGGTGGATCGCTCCAGGATTCTGGACAGCAGCCGCATGAAGGCGGGAGACGCGATCATCGCCCTGCCCTCCTCCGGCGTCCACTCCAACGGCTTCTCGCTGGTGCGCAAGGTCTTTGACGTCGAAAAAGCCGACCTCAAAGCCTACAGCGCCGAACTTGGCATGTCGCTTGGCGAATGCCTGCTGACCCCGACAAAGATTTATGTCAAGCCGGTGCTCGCGCTGCTGGAAAAGGCGGATGTGCGGGCAATCAGCCACATCACGGGCGGCGGATTTTATGAGAATATTCCCCGCGCGCTGCCTGAAGGGCTTTGCGCGCGGATCGAAAAGAGCCGGGTCAAGACCCCGCCGGTCTTTGATCTGATCGCCAAAGCGGGAAATATTCCCGAGCGGGACATGTTCAACACCTTCAACATGGGCGTCGGCATGACCGTGATCCTTCCGGCGGACCAGGCGGACGAGGCGGTCCGGCTGCTGCGCGAACAGGGCGAAGAGGCCTACCTGCTCGGCGAAATCGCCGAGGGTGAAAGAGGGGTCGAGCTGTGCTGAGGGTCGCGGTGCTGGTTTCGGGCGGCGGGACCAATTTGCAGGCTTTGCTGGACGAAAAGGCGCGCGGCGGGCTGAAAAACGCCGAATTCGCGCTGGTCGTCTCCTCACGTCCGGGTGTTTTCGCATTGGAACGGGCGCAGAAAGCCGGGGTGCCGACCGCGGTTATTGCCCGCCGCGCCTACGCGAGCGCAGCGGATTATGACCAGGCGCTGCTTAAAGTGCTGCGTGAAAACCGGATCGATGCGGTTGTGCTTGCCGGATTCCTGTCTATTCTCGGAATGCCGGTCATCGAGGCCTATCCCCGGCGGATTCTCAATGTGCATCCCAGCCTGATCCCAAGTTTCTGCGGCGAGGGCTACTATGGACTGCGTGTGCATGAATGCGCGCTGCAAAAGGGCGTCAAGGTGACCGGGGCGACGGTGCATCTGGTCAATGAAATACCGGACGGCGGCGAGATCCTGCTGCAAAAGGCGGTGGAGGTCCTGCCCGGAGACACCCCGGAAATTTTACAGAAAAGGGTCATGGAACAGGCGGAGTGGATAGTGCTGCCCCGCGCGCTGGACATGCTCTGCAACGGAGAAATTGACTGAACGGCCTGCGCTTTTTGCATGGGCTGCGCTGATAGGAGGACTGCGATATGGAATTGCTCAATCTGTCCGAACTGCTGAAAAATAACCGCTATCCCGGCCGGGGCATCGTGCTCGGTCTGACGCCGGACGGGCGCAAGGCTGCGATCGCCTATTGGATCATGGGACGAAGCGCCAACAGCCGCAACCGGGTCTTTACCTCGAAAGACGGCGGTATCATCACCGAGGCGGCCGATCCGGCAAAACTGGAAGACCCGTCGCTCATTATTTATGCGCCGGTGCGGGTGCAGGACGGGGTCACGGTGGTCACCAACGGCGACCAGACCGACACGGTCTGCGACTTCCTCGCGCGTGGCGAGAGCTTTGCCGCGGCGCTGCGCACCCGGGAATTCGAGCCGGACGCGCCCAACTATACCCCCCGCATTTCGGGAGTTGTTCTGCGCAGGGACGGAAAGCTCTCCTATAAACTCTCCATCCTCAAGTCGGACAACGCGGGCGCGGCCTGCGTGCGCTTTTTCTATGAATATGACGCGCCGGCGGCCGGCGAGGGACGCTTTATCAGCACCTATGCCTGCGACGGCAGTCCGATCCCCTCTTTTGAAGGGGAACCGCGCCGGGTCGCGATCCCGGACGATCCGGACGGATTCGGCGAAATGCTCTGGGACAGCCTGGACGCGGAAAACAAAGTCTCGCTCTTCGTGCGGTATATCGACCTTGCAAGCGGCGGGACCGAGGATCGGATCTATAACAAATATCAGAAGGTTTGAGCCTTTTCGGTAATGAAACCAAAACGCCGCCCCGCAAGGCGGCCCGAACAATACAGGGAGGATGACAAGATGAAGGAACTGGAACTCAAATATGGCTGCAACCCCAACCAGAAGCCCGCGAAGATCTTTATGCGGGACGGCCGTGAGCTGCCGATTCAGGTGCTCAACGGAAAACCGGGGTATATCAATTTTCTGGACGCGTTCAACTCCTGGCAGCTGGTCAAGGAGCTGAAAGAGGCGACCGGGCTGTGTGCAGCGGCCTCCTTCAAGCATGTCAGCCCGGCCGGCGCGGCGCTCGGCCTGCCGCTGGACGACACCCTCAAGGCGATGTACTTCACCGATGACGTCCAGCTCACCCCGATGGCCTGCGCCTATGCCCGTGCGCGCGGCGCCGACCGCATGTCCAGTTTCGGCGACTGGGCGGCGCTCAGCGACGAGTGCGACGAGGCGACCGCGCTGCTGATCAAAAAAGAGGTGTCGGACGGCGTCATCGCCCCCTCCTACAGCGAAAAGGCGCTTGAGATCCTGCGCGCCAAACGGGGCGGCAACTACAACATTGTGCAGATCGATCCCAATTATGTCCCGGCCGAGAAGGAATATAAGGACGTGTTCGGGGTAACCTTCGAGCAGGGCCGCAATAACTTCAAGATCGACGAGCATCTTTTCGACAACATCGTGACCAAAAACAAGGAGATCTCGGACGCGCAGAAAAACGATCTGCTGCTGTGCATGATCACCCTGAAATATACCCAGTCCAACTCGGTCTGCTATGCTCAGGGTGGTCAGGTCATCGGGGTTGGCGCCGGCCAGCAGAGCCGCATCCACTGCACACGGCTCGCGGGCGGCAAGGCGGACAACTGGCAGCTGCGCCACCATCCGAAGGTGCTCGCGCTTCCCTTCATCGACGGTATCCAGCGCGCCAACCGGGACAACGCCATTGACGTCTATATCTCGGACGACTATGAGGACGTGATCGGCGAGGATGTCTGGGCGCAGACCTTCAAGACCCGTCCGGAACCGCTGACCCGGGAGGAAAAACGCGCCTTTTTGGATAAGGTCACCGGCGTGTCGCTCGGTTCGGACGCCTTCTTCCCCTTCGGCGACAACATCGAGCGGGCGCATCGCAGCGGCGTGACCGCCATTGTTGAGCCGGGCGGATCGATCCGGGACGACCAGGTGATCGAGACCTGCGACAAATACGGCATCGCAATGGCCTTTAACGGCATGCGTCTGTTCCACCACTGATTCCGAAACAGGTAACAGTTCTGCGGCGGGGCCGCGCGCGGCCCCGCCCCATTTTGCACAGTGCAATAAAAACAGGAGAAGCCACAGCATATGAAAATTCTTGTCGTCGGCGGCGGGGGCCGCGAACATGCGATCATCCAGAAATTGCGGGAAAACCCCGCGGTCACCGAGCTGTACGCCGCGCCGGGAAACGGCGGCATCGCCTATGACGCGACCTGCGTCGATATTGCCGCGACCGATCTTGACGGGATCGTTGAATTTGCAAAGAATACGGGCATTGATTATGCCGTCGTCGCGCCGGACGATCCCCTTGTCCTCGGATTGGTCGACCGGCTTGCCGAAGCGGGAATCCCCGCCTTTGGACCGTCCAAAGACGCCGCGATCATTGAGGGCAGCAAAATCTTTTCCAAGCAGCTCATGAAAAAGTACGGGATTCCGACCGCGCGGTATGATGTCTTTGACAGTCTGCTGCGGGCGGCGAAGTTTATCCAGAGCCACAATCATTACCCGCTGGTCGTCAAGGCGGACGGCCTTGCGCTTGGCAAAGGGGTCATCATCTGCGAAAACGAGGCGGAGGCGCTGCGCGCGGTCAAGGAGATGATCGAGGACAAGCGGTTCGGCGCTTCGGGCAGCCGGGTCGTTATTGAGGAGTTTCTCACCGGCCCGGAGGTTTCGGTGCTCGCCTTCACCGACGGAAAGGTCATCCGTCCGATGGTCAGCAGCATGGACCACAAGCGGGCGCTGGACGGCGACCGCGGACTGAACACCGGCGGCATGGGCACCGTCGCGCCCAACCCCTACTACACTCCCGAAATCGCCGAGCGGTGCATGCAGGAGATCTTCCTGCCCACCATGCGGGCGATGAACGAGGAGGGACGCACCTTCAAGGGCTGCCTGTATTTCGGACTTATGCTCACCCCGGACGGCCCCAAGGTGATCGAGTACAATTGCCGTTTCGGCGACCCGGAAACCCAGGTCGTGCTGCCGCTGCTCAAAACCGACCTGCTGGAAGTAATGCAGGCGACCACCAACGGCACTCTTGCGGATCTGCCGGTGGAGTTCTCGGACGGCGCGGCGGCCTGCGTCATCCTTGCGTCCGGCGGCTATCCTGAGGCATATGAAAAAGGCAAGCAGATCGAGGGGCTTGTGAACGGCCGCGCGCAGGACAGCTCGGTTATGGTCTATCATGCAGGGACCAAAGCGGACGGAAACGGCGGCCTTGTGACCAGCGGCGGCCGTGTGCTTGGAGTGACCGCGACGGCGGATACCCTCGAGCGGGCGCTGGAGCACGCCTATGCGGCGGCCGGGACCATCCGTTTTGAAGGGGTCCACATGCGCCGGGATATCGGTAAACGCGCCCTTGCGGCGATACAAGGAGAGTAAATATGGCTGTATACCGCATTTATGTAGAGAAAAAGCCCCCCTATGCCGTCGAAGCGAAGGCGCTGCTTTCCGAGCTGCGCACCCTGCTGCGCATCGAGGGGATCGAGAGCCTGCGCATTCTCAACCGTTACGACGTTGAAGGAATTGACGAGGCATTATTTGAACAGTGCCTGCCGGTCGTATTCAGCGAACCGCAGCTGGACGACCTGCACCGCGCCCTGCCGCAGGACGCCGACGAAATTTTCGCGGTGGAATATCTGCCGGGACAGTTCGACCAGCGGGCGGATTCGGCAAGCGAATGTGTTCAGCTGATCAGCGCCGCCGAGCGGCCGGTCGTGCGTTCGGCGCGGGTCTATCTGCTGCGCGGCAAAATCAGCCCCGAGTCGCTCGCAGCGATCAAAAAATATGTCATTAACCCGGTCGAGGCGCGGGAAGCGGATCTTGCGGAAAAGCAGACCCTCAAAGCGGAATATCCCATCCCCACTACCGTCGAAACCCTGCATGGATTTACCGCGCTGGATCGCGACGGGCTGCGGGATTTTGTCGCAAAATACGGCCTTGCGATGGATGAAGACGATGCGGCTTTCTGCCAGAAATATTTCATGGAAGAAAAGCGTGACCCGACCATCACCGAGATTCGGATGATCGACACCTACTGGTCGGATCACTGCCGCCACACCACCTTCGGCACCATCATTGACGAAGTAAAGATTGACAACCCGCTGGTGCAGCGCGCTTACCGGGATTATCAGAAGATGCGCGCGACCGTCTACGGCGACAACAAGAGCCGTCCGGTCTGCCTGATGGATCTTGGCACCATCAGCGCGAAATATCTCAAAAAGCGGGACATCCTCAAAAATCTGGACGAGAGCGAGGAGATCAACGCCTGCTCGGTCCGCATCAGGGCGGATGTGGACGGCAAGCCGGAGGACTGGCTGCTGCTGTTTAAAAACGAGACCCACAACCACCCGACCGAGATCGAGCCTTTCGGCGGCGCGGCGACCTGCATCGGCGGCGCGATCCGCGATCCGCTCGCCAACCGCGGCTATGTCTATCAGGCAATGCGGGTGACCGGCGCGGGCGACCCGCTGGTCCCGGTCAGCGAGACCATCGAGGGCAAGCTGCCCCAGCGCAAGCTGGTCACCACAGCGGCGGCGGGGTATTCCAGCTACGGCAACCAGATCGGCCTTGCGACCGGCCTGGTGGACGAGCTGTACCACCCGGGCTATGTCGCCAAGCGGATGGAGATCGGCGCGGTAGTCGGCGCGGTGCCGGAGCGCAATGTGCGCCGCGAGACTCCGAATCCCGGAGACCTGGTCATCCTGCTGGGCGGCCGGACCGGACGGGACGGAATCGGCGGCGCGACCGGCAGTTCCAAAGCCCACAAGACGGAGAGCCTCGAGAGCTGCGGCGCCGAGGTGCAGAAGGGCAACGCGCCGGTCGAGCGCAAGCTTCAGCGTCTGTTCCGTGACCCCGAGGCGGTCCGGCTGATCAAGCGCTGCAACGATTTCGGCGCGGGCGGCGTCTCGGTCGCGATCGGCGAGCTTGCGGACGGACTGCGGATCAATCTGGACGCGGTACCCAAGAAATACGACGGGCTGGACGGCACCGAGCTTGCCATCTCCGAGAGCCAGGAGCGGATGGCGGTGGTGGTCGAGGCGCAGGATGCGGATACATTTATCGCCCACGCGAACCGGGAAAATCTCGAAGCGACCGTCGTCGCCGAGGTCACCGAGTCTCCCCGTCTGGTCATGAACTGGAACGGAAAGACCATCTGCGACATCTCCCGCGTATTTCTCAACAGCAACGGCGCGGAAAAGCATACGACCGTCAAGGTTGGCAGAGACGAGGCGGCACAGCGGATCACCTCGGGCACCCTTGCCCAGCGTCTGCGCGCGATGGCGGATGACCTGAACATATGCAGCAAAAAGGGACTCAGCGAGCGGTTCGACAGCACCATCGGCGCCGCGACCGTTCTGATGCCCTTCGGCGGCAGCACCCAGATGACCCCGATCCAGACCATGGTCGCAAAACTCCCGGTCGAGGGAGAGACCAAGACCTGCTCGGGCATGGCCTGGGGCTACAACCCCTATATTGCGGAAAAGAGCGAATACCGCGGGGCTTACCTCGCGGTGGTCGAGAGCCTTTGCAAACTGATTGCGGCGGGCTTTGAAAAGAGCAGAGCCTACCTCACCTTCCAGGAATACTTCAAGCGGCTGGGCAGCGACCCGGCGCGCTGGGGCAGCCCCTTTGCCGCGCTGCTCGGCGCGCTGGAAGCGCAGGCGGATTTCGGCGTTGCGGCGATCGGCGGCAAGGACAGCATGTCCGGCAGCTTTGAAAAGATCGACGTCCCGCCGACCCTCGTCTCCTTCGCGGTTGCGGCGGGAAATACCGACCGCGTCATCTCCCCCGAATTCAAAAAGGCGGACCATGCGGTGATTTGGCTGCGCCCGAAATACAGCGACCCGCTCCTGCCCGATCCCGCAAGTCTGCTGGACAATCTCGCGCTGGTCGAGCGTCTGATTGCAGAAGGGAAGGTCGTTTCGGCCTATGCGCCCGCTTTCGGCGGCGCGGCCGAGGGGCTGTTCAAGATGACGATGGGCAACCGGATCGGTTTCTGCGGCGAAAAAGAGCTCAGTCTGGACGCATTGTTCGGCTACAGCTACGGTTCCTTCCTGCTCGAGCTTGCGGACGGGGTCGAGGAGATCGGCGCCGGCGAACGGATCGGCCGCACCTGCGCGGACTATCTCTTTGCGGCCTGCGGCGAGACGGTCCCGCTGGAGGAGATCCAGAAGGTTTATGAAGAAAAACTCGCGCCGGTCTTCCCCTATCGCGGCGGCGACGGCGAGACGGCCGAGACGATCAGCTGCCCGGCAGAAAAACGCGCCGCGCCCGCGGTGCGGCTGGGGGATGTGCGCCCGCGGGTGTTTATCCCGGTTTTCCCGGGCACCAACTGCGAATATGATTCCGCGCGCGTAATGCGTGCGGCAGGCGCCGAGCCGCTCGTCTATGTGATCAACAACCTGAGCCCCGACGCCGTCGCGGCCAGTGTGCGTGAGGTTGCGCGGCTGATCGACAACAGCCAGATGATCTTCCTGCCTGGCGGCTTTTCGGGCGGCGACGAGCCGGAGGGCAGTGCAAAATTCATCGCGGCTCTCTTCCGCGCGCCGGCCGTTGCCGAAGCGGTCACCCGGCTGCTCGAGAGCAGGGATGGCCTGATGCTCGGTATCTGCAACGGTTTCCAGGCGCTGATCAAGCTGGGACTTGGGCCGTTCGGCAGGATCGTGCAGACCGACACGGACTGCCCGACCCTGACCTTCAACACCATCGGCCGCCATCAGAGCATGCTTGTGCGCACCCGTATCGCCTCCAACCGTTCGCCCTGGCTTGCGGGCGTGTCGGTCGGGGATATTCACACCGTCGCGATCAGCCACGGCGAGGGACGGTTTGTCGCAAACGACGAGACCCTCGCGCGGCTTGTGCGAGATGGACAGGTCGCGACCCAGTATGTCGGGCCGGACGGCGTCCCCTCGATGGATCTGCGGTACAATCCCAACGGAAGTTATCTTGCGATCGAAGGCATCACCAGCCCGGATGGACGGGTGTTCGGCAAGATGGCCCACAGCGAGCGGATCGGCGACAACGTCTTTAAAAATGTGCCGGGCGAAAAGGACCAGAAGATATTCCAAAGCGGCGTTGCCTACTTCAAATAACCGGCAGGCGGCGTAAATAGTGCGGCAAGTCCGCGAAATCACAAAAAGGCAGGAGGGTGCATATGGCACACGACAGATACATCAGTCCGTTCCAGACGCGGTATGCGTCGCAGGAGATGCAGTACATCTTCTCGGAGGACAACAAGTTCCGCACCTGGCGCCGTCTCTGGATCGCGCTCGCCCGCGCCGAACAGGCGCAGGGCCTCGAGATCACCGACGAACAGATCGCCGAGCTGGAGGCGCACAAGGACGACATCAACTACGACGTGGCGGTTGCCCGGGAAAAGGAGGTCCGCCACGACGTCATGAGCCATGTCTATGCCTACGGGGTGCAGTGCCCCAAGGCAAAGGGACTCATCCATCTCGGCGCGACCAGCTGCTATGTCGGGGACAACACCGACATCCTGGTCATGAAGCAGGCGCTGGAGGTGGTTCGCCGCAAGCTGGTCAACGTGATGGCGCTGCTGGCGGATTTCGCGGACAAATATAAGGAGATGCCGGCGCTTGCCTACACCCATTTGCAGCCGGCTCAGCTGACAACGGTCGGCAAGCGCGCAACCCTTTGGCTCAACGAGCTGTACATGGACTACTGCGAGATCAATAACCGGCTCTCCTCCCTCGCGCTGCTCGGCAGCAAGGGCACCACAGGAACCCAGGCAAGTTTTGTCGAGCTGTTTGAGGGGGATGCGGCCAAGATCAAGGCGGTCGAGGAGAGCATCGCGCGGGAAATGGGCATGGACAAGGTCGTGCCGGTCTCGGGCCAGACCTATTCCCGCAAGGTGGATTTCATGGTGCTCAGCGCGCTGTCCGGCATTGCGCAAAGCGCGATGAAGTTCGGCAACGACATGCGCATTCTCGCCAACTTCAAGGAGATGGAGGAACCGTTTGAAAAGCATCAGATCGGTTCTTCCGCCATGCCCTACAAACGCAACCCGATGCGCTGCGAGCGGATCTGCGCCCTCGCGCGCTATGTCATGATCGACCTGCTCAACCCCGCCTTTACCGCGGGCACCCAGTGGTTCGAGCGCACCCTGGACGACAGCGCCAACAAGCGCATTGCGGTCGCCGAGGCCTTCCTCGCCATCGACGCCATCCTCAACATCCTGCTCAACGTCTGCGACGGGCTGGTCGTCTATCCCAAGGTCATCCGTGCGCGGGTCATGGCCGAACTGCCCTTCATGGCGACCGAAAACATCATGATGTCGGCGGTCAAAAAGGGCGGTGACCGGCAGGTGCTGCATGAAAAACTGCGGGTGCATTCCATCGCCGCCGCCAAAGTGGTCAAGGAAGAGGGCGGCAAAAACGACCTAATCGAGCGGGTCTGCGCCGATCCGGATTTCGGCCTGAACTATGAGGAGGTCGAAGCGCTTCTCGATCCCGCAGCCTTCACCGGCCGTGCGGCGGAACAGACCGAAGAATTTTTGCAGCAGGTCATCCGTCCGGTGCTGGACGCCAACCGCGATCAGCTTGGAGAACACGCGCAATTGTCTGTATAATAAGAGCATAATATACAATTAGGATAAAACGATGCAAGAGCGGCCCGTTCAGAACGGGCCGCTCTTGTTATAGCAGAATAAAATAAAAAGGCCTGTCTGCACACCACTGCGGTGCGCGGACAGGCCGAACAATTCTGAAAATTGATTTGCGGCTGCCGCTTATTTTTTCTCGCGGTAAAGGATGACCTTTTTCATGCCGTAGTTCCAGATCAGCACGATGGCGGCGGCGATGATCTTGGCGACAATGACCATCATGTTGAGCAGGTCGACCCCGATCCACATGAGGAGTTCGGTTAACAGGAGGCCGCCCACCGAGATAATCGCGAAGACAACAAACTCAGCGGTTTTGGAGGTCTTTTTCGTCTCGCCGTTGAAGACAAACCAGATGGACAACAGATAGTTGACCGTAAGCCCGACCATGAAACCGAAAACCGTCGCGACCATATAGTGCATGTCCAGCCAGGTGTTGAGGATAAACAGCACCGCCGCATCTACCACAAAGGACAAACCGCCGACGAAGAAATAGCGGAAAAACTGGATCATCGGGTTTTTGGTCGGCGCAACAAACAGGTTGTTCAGATCAAAGGCAAAAATATAGGAAAAAAGCTCTTTCAATGGAATGCTCCTCATTTTTCAGTGTCATACTGCCCAAATAAGGCAGACCGCCCGAACATTATAGCACATTTTGCGCGGGAATGCATCCTGTTTACAGCGAGGAAAGAGGATGTGTATAATGATTAGGACGACGCGCTTCTGCGCAGGTCATTTTTAAGACGAATATTACGGAGAGTATATGGATATCAACTGCATTTATCAAATTTATCCGCTTGGTTTCTGCGGCGCGCCGCGCGCCCTTGCGCAGAACGGGCCGGATGCCGTGCCCAGAATCCGCAAGGTCATCGACTGGATCCCGCACCTCAAGGCACTCGGGGTGGACACGGTACTGTTCAATCCGCTCTTTGCGTCCTCGACTCACGGCTACGACACCGCCAATCTGGGCGAACTGGACCCGCGGCTCGGCACCAACGAGGATTTCGCGGAGGTTTGCCGGGCACTGCACGAAAACGGTCTGCGGGTAATGCTGGACGGGGTGTTCAACCATGTCGGGCGGGAGTTCTGGGCCTTTCGCGACCTGCGGGAAAAGCGGGAACAGTCGCCCTGGCGGGACTGGTTCTTTGTGGATTTCTCGCGCGACAGCGGCTATGGCGACGGGTTCTGGTATGAGGGCTGGGAGGGTCATTACGAGCTGGTCAAACTCAATCTCGGAAACCTCGCGGTGGTCGATCATCTTTTTGAGAATATCCGGTTCTGGGTGGAGAAATTCGGCATCGACGGACTGCGGCTGGACGTCGCCTATTGTCTGGAAAGCGGATTTTTGCGCCGCATACGGGAATTTACCGAAAGCCTCAAGCCCGGCTTTTTCCTGGTCGGCGAGGTGCTGTTCGGCGACTACAACCGCATTGCGGGAGACGGGCTGCTGCACAGCTGCACCAATTACGAATGCTATAAGGGACTTTACTCCTCGCTCAACTGCCGCAACCTCTTTGAACTGACCTATTCCCTCAACCGGCAGTTCGGCCCGGAGCCCTGGTGCATTTACACCGGCAAGCGGCTGATGAGCTTTGCGGATAACCACGACGTCAGCCGCATCGCGAGCATCCTGCTCGACAAGCGGATGCTGCCGGCGGCCTATGCGCTTTTGTTTGGAATGCCGGGTATTCCCTGCCTGTATTACGGCAGCGAATGGGGCGCATTGGGTGAAAAGAAGGACGGCGACGACGCGCTGCGCCCCTGCTTTGACGCACCGGTGGAAAACGAGCTGTCCGGTCTTGTCTCAAAGCTGGTGAAGATCCGTGCGCAGTGCGGCGCGCTTGGATACGGCGGATACCGCAATCTGGTCGAACGCAACGAGTCCTGCGTGTTTCTGCGCCGGCAGGGAGAGCAGCGGGTCGCGGTCGCGGTCAATATCTCGGACGCGCCGGTCAGGCTGGAGCACGGTGAGCTGCGGTTCGCGGCGCACGAGCTGATCGGGGACAAACAGGTGCAGCTGGACGGCGCGATCGAGCTTGCCCCGATGTCCTTCGGCTATTTTCAGGCGAACTGAGGAGCCTGCGCACGCTTGTGAAAAAGGCGGGCGCGGCGGCAAGGACAAAGAAAAAGACTGCCTTTTGCGGAAAACAGCTGCGCGGACAAAGCTCTTGAAAAATCGGGTGCGCCGCCCATCCCCGGCGGGCAGCCAATCGCAAGGAAAGGCTGATGGCCGAAAGCTTAAGCGCGGGTTTTCGCACCACACGGGCTGCCGGCAAGGGCGGATTTGAAAAAGCGCCGGAAGGGCGTTTGCGGAAAAGGCGCTCAAAAGCGGTCGCGCCGTCTCGTCTGTACCGTACGATTTTCCGCAAGCATTCCGCAACCGGCCGATTCAGGTCCGCACTTTCACGCACCCATTGACATATAAGCCGTGCAACACGGAAAAAGACCTGCTGCAGCAAGCTTGCAGCAGGTCTTTTTTACGGTTTAAAGGATGCGGTGCCATTCCCTGTTTGGATGCCGCCCGGCAAAAGCCGTTTTAATAGATAAACCATGCCGACGGGTCTCTGAAAAAGCGCGCGGGCGAACAAAGCAGGAGACTCCCGGCCTGGCGGCCTGAAAAGCAGACAGCTGGCTTTGCGAAGCGTTGCCGGTGAGCCGCAATAAAAAGATATTGCTTATAAAAAAGACCACATTCTCTGCTTGCACAAAGCAGGAGCCGTTTCATCCCTTTCGCGCAGGCCGGGCAAAAAGGCTGCTTTAAGTTTCGCATCGCCGGCTACGCCCGTGTTACCCTGCGGCGAATCCCAAATCGCAGCGCTGGTTTGCGCAAAAGGCAAGGCTGCCGGTTTGCCTGCGGTCAGGCGCTTTCCAGACGCAAAACAGATGAAAACCGCACAAAATTATTTGGCAAGCGCTGCGCCGCGTCAGGCGCGGAAGTTGCCTGCGTAAAGCTGGGCGGTCTCGGCGGTGATTTTTCCTTCGCTGAGCAGCTGCTGAATGCTGGCGTCCATTGTGCACATGCCCTCGCTGCGGCCGGCATAGATCTCGGCGTCGATCTGCTTGGTCTTTCCCGACCGGATCATGTTGCGGATCGCCGGGTTGACGACCATGACCTCAAAAGCGGGCACGAGGCTGCCGTCCACCGCGGGGAGAAGCTGCTGTGAGACAACCGCCTGCAGGACCATCGAGAGCTGCATGCGGATCTGCTGCTGCTGTTCGGCGGGAAATACGTCTATGATCCGGTCGATGGATTTGGAAACGCCGTTGGTGTGCAGGGAGGAAAAGACGAGGTGTCCGGTTTCGGCGGCGGTCACGGCGGTGCGGATGGTTTCAAAGTCGCGCATTTCGCCCAGCAGGATAACGTCGGGCGACTGACGAAGCGCGGCCCGCAGCGCGGTGGCATAGTTCTCGGTATCC
>CALWZE010000084.1 GCA_944385925.1 uncultured Clostridia bacterium | reverse complement strand
TATTGCCGCCGCAGATTTTCGGGGCGTTTCGCCAGCGCGGTGCGGCCGCCGGGCAGAGGGTAAGTTTTTTGCGCCGGTGTGCCGGGGAGTTCCGTGCCCGCCTCGCCCTTGCTCACGCGCCCGCCGCCGCGAACATTGCGAAACCCTTGCGGTTTTCGCTCGTCCGCTCCGCCGTGCGCTTCGCGCGGGAAAAGGCGGTTTCGGGCGACGGGGGATTAAATTTTACTCCTATAAATAAAAAGAAAGAGATTTCTGTGTTAAAGATATAACTTTCCGCAAAAAAGAGCTTTTGCCTCCGGCGGGACGCGGACGGCCCGGAATGTTCAAAAGAAACCGGGGAAAGAACAAAGTCGGGCATGGTGCGGGGAAATACTATGCTCGCCCCGCCCTTGCTTCGCGCCTGCCGCCGCGAACATTGCGAAAACCGCAAGGGTTTCGCTCGTCCGCTCCGCCGTGCGCTTCGCGCGGGAAAAGGACAGTTTCGGGCGACGGGAAATTTAATTACTTCTTAAAATAAAAAATAAAGAGAATGCTGCGTTAAAGAAAAAATCTTCTGCGAAAAGTGAGCTTTTGCCTCCGGCGGGTCTCCGACGGCCCGGTTTCTTTAAAAGAAACCGGGGAAAGAACAAGTCGGGCATGGTGCGGGGAAGGCGGGTTGCGTAATGTTTTTTGAATTTTGCGTTCGGAATTTGTGTGCGGGGTTATGTACAAAGAGGTCTCAGAATGATATAATCAATTTGTATAGCATTCGCGCAAAACCGGCGTTCAGGAGGGGACGGAGTTGCGCGTCTGCAATCTTTGCGTAACAGCAAATATGGAGGATAACATGGACGTAAATCTCTTAAAAGAAAAATGCACCCGCGTCCGTAAAGACGTCATCAATCTGGTGACCGATGCGGCGAGCGGGCATCCGGGCGGAAGCCTGTCGGCGACCGAACTCTTCGTCGCGGTTTTTAATACCGCGATGCGGATCGATCCGAAAAATCCGCATGATCCCAACCGTGACCGCTTTGTGCTCAGTAAGGGCCACTGCGCGCCGGCTTATTATGCGACCCTCTGCGATCTCGGCTTTTTCAGCCGCGACGAGTATAAACATTTCCGTCAGCTGCACGGAATCCTGCAAGGCCACCCCGATGCGAAAAAGGTGCCCGGCGTTGACGCTTCCACCGGCTCGCTCGGCCAGGGCGTCAGCATCGCGACCGGTATGGCGCTTGGCGCGAAACATGCCAAAAACGGCGTGAAAGTCTATACCATCCTCGGCGACGGCGAGCTGCAGGAAGGTCTGGTCTGGGAGGCCGCAATGGCCGCCGCGCATTATAAGCTGGACAACCTGACCGTGATCGTCGACAATAACGGCCTGCAGATCGACGGCAGCAACGACGAGGTCATGTCGGTCGGCAACGTCGCGAAAAAGTTTGAGGCGTTCGGCTTCGACGTCATCGAGCTTGCGGACGGCAACGACATTGAGGCGGTTGTCGAGGCGCTTGCAAAACCCACAACTCCCGGTATGCCCAAATGCATCGTTGCGCATACGGTAAAGGGTAAGGGCGTTTCCTTTATGGAGAATCAGGCGGGCTGGCACGGAAAAGCCCCCAACGAAGAACAGCGCGCGCAGGCGCTCGCGGAACTGGAGGGTTAAACAATGGCGGATAAAAAAGCAACCCGCGCGGCTTACGGCGAGACCCTCGTCAAGCTGGCGCAGACAAATGACAAAATCGTCGTGCTGGACGCGGACCTCGCGGAAGCGACGACTTCTAAAAAGTTCAAGGAGGCGTATCCCGACCGTTTCTTTGATTGCGGTATCGCCGAGTGCAATCTGGTCGGCATGTCGGCCGGTCTGTCCACCATGGGCTACATTCCCTTCTGCTCGACCTTTGCGATTTTCGGTACCGGACGTGCTTATGAGATTTACCGCAATGCGGTCTGCTATCCGAAATTTAACGTAAAACTCTGCTGCACCCACGCCGGCATCACGGTTGGTGAAGACGGCGGCAGCCATCAGGCGATCGAGGACATCGCGCTCATGCGGGTCATCCCCGGCAATACGGTTGTTGTTCCCGCCGACTACAACGAGGCGGTAAAGGCGATCGAGGCGGTCAGCAAGATGCAGGGACCGGCTTATGTCCGTCTGGGCCGCGCGCCCGGCGAGGTGCTGGACGACATGCCCTTTGAGCTTGGCAAGGCCAATGTCCTGCGGGACGGCGCCGACGTTGCGGTCTTTGCCTGTGGCTATATGGTCGCGGAAGTCCTGCACGCGGCCGAGACCCTCGCGGCCGAGGGCAAGAGCGTCGCGGTGATCAACGTGCACACCATCAAACCGATCGACGAGCAGACCGTTATGCAGTATGCGCAGAAATGCAAAAATGTCGTGACGGTCGAGGAACACAGCGTCATCGGCGGACTCGGCGACGCGGTCGCGGAAGTGCTCATGGGCAAGGTGGACTGCAAGTTCAAGCGCATCGGCGTCAACGACCAGTTCGGCCAGTCCGGCAAATATCAGGATCTGCTGGTTGAGTATGGCCTGGATGAGAAGTCGGTGACCGACGCCATCCGCGCGGTGCTTTGAGCGGCTGCCTGACAGCGAAAGCCTTATTTTAAACGAAGAAGTTCCGGACACGAGGCCGGACAGCAAAAGAGCGGCGGACATTTGTCCGCCGCTCTTTTTGTTTTGTTTGCTGAAACACAAAGGACAGGCTCACGGTTCCGGGAGAGCAAAAAGCATTCCTGTCAAATATCAAGCGAACCGGAAAAAAATGATCTCTTTTCAGCATAAAGGTCGAATTTAGTGCGCCGGACCGCCGGTTTGCAAACAGCCGCGCAAGCGATGCAGGCGGCGGATTTTTTCAGCGCAATCTGCGCGTCCTGCCGGCATGGCGCATTTCCGGGGCATATCCGGTCCCCGGCGCCGCCGGAGATTACGATCGTAAAAATCATCCGACTGGCAATCGGCTTAAAAAACCGATGAAAAAGGAAAAACACGCCGGCCTTCAACGAGAGGGAATAGCGCTGAAAAAGGGTGGTCCGCCGCCGGATAGGGGGAACAACACAGCGGACCGTTTTTTTGCGGCGGCCTTGTCTGAATATTCCGAGATTTTCCCAAAACGGGGGCGTTGATTCAGGTATAGAAACTTCAACAGGCAGTTAAAAAAGGGTTTGTCAAAAATCGTGTGAGTAGTGGTCAAGAAAAAAACAAAAAGCAAAAAAATAAACGGCGTTTAAACCGAAAAAAACAACTGGAAAGATAAAAAAATAACAAGAATAAACAGCAAACCGGGTAAAAAATACGCGTTGCGTTTTAAAATAGGATATGGAAAATTTTCTTTAACAGCGCTTCAACGAGTTTTAACAGATTCAACAGAGTTTTCAACATTTGGAAAAAATAGAGGATGAAATCGGTTTAAATTAAAGAAAAAGTGCCGTATATTCGCTTTTTTTCCTGTTGAAAACCCATTTTTAACCCGAATTGTCTGTTGAAAAGGTGGAAAACTGTCAAAGAGCAGCGTATTGCGGCAGGCTGCGGATTGTGATAGAATCAATAAGAAAATGGAATGTAAAGATACGGAGGCAGTTTAAAATGCAGGTAGGCAACGCGTTTATTTTTGAGCATCCGCTTATGCAGCATAAGATTTCTTTGCTGCGCAACAAGGAAACATCCACCAAGGATTTCCGGGAGCTGGTCGATGAAATCGCCATGCTGATGGTTTATGAAGTGACAAAGGATCTTCCGCTGCGGGAGATCGAGATCGAGACGCCGGTCGCGAAGACAAAGACCAAGGTCCTGACCGATAAGCCGATTGCGCTTGTACCGATCCTGCGCGCGGGTCTCGGCATGGTTGCCGGCGTTCAGAAGCTGCTGCCCAACGCCCGCGTCGGGCATATCGGCCTGTACCGTGACCACGATACCCATGAGCCGGTAGAGTATTACTGCAAGCTGCCGGATGACGTTGCGAAGAGCACGGTGATCGTTCTGGACCCGATGTTTGCAACCGGCGGCAGCGCTTCGGCTGCAATCAGCTTCCTCAAGGAGCGGGGCTGCACCGACCTGCGCCTGGTCTGCATTGTCGCGGCGATGCCGGCAATCGAGCGTATGGGCAAAGATCATCCCGACGTCCCGGTCTACTGCGCGGCGCTGGATGAAAAACTGAACGAAAACGCCTACATCGTACCGGGCCTCGGCGATGCCGGCGACCGTATCTTCGGCACAAAATAAAAACCGGAAACGGCGCGCTCCCGGCTGGCAGCGCGCCGTTTTGCTGTGTGCTTCGGTGAAAAAGCTTTCCGGAAGATAAAAAGTATTCGTTTTGGGCGAAACCGGATATAAGAATTTCTTATTGCTTGAGAGGCTCCGGCAGAATTTACGCTCAACGCTTACACACCCCCCCGGCCGCAAAGAGGGAAAACGGCCGTTTGACCCGATACAGAAGACAGCGCGCAAAGCCGCCAGGACAGACGGCGCGGATACCGGCAAATAAAAACAGGGACGGAGAAAAATCCGTCCCTGTGGGCAGCCGATTATCCGGCGCAGCTTAGGAATCCAGTCCGGGTTATTTGGCTGCGCGCGCCTTGTAGGCTCTCTCAATATCAGCGGAATATCCGGGAAGAACGTCGGGGTTTTTCTTGCGCACGATCTGTGCAAAACGCTTGATCTCTTCGCCTCCGGCGGCTTTATTTGCCTTCAGTTTGCAGAAGGGACGCCTTTCCGTGATTGTCTCCGACCATAAGCTGAGAGGCAACCGGAATGAACAAATAGTACTGCAAATGACGGTAAACCCGGGATATCTCGCTGTAGCGGCAAAATTTGCCGGCGTGTTTGGCAAAAACATAGTTTTCACTGTACCGGACCTTGTTGTCCGGCGCAATGGAAGCTTTTGAAAATTCCTCCAGCATGGCCGGATAGCTTCCGTCCATCTTCATTGCCTTAATCTTTTTTTGAGGCTGCCGGCCGAGGTAAGCCGGAAGATGCCGATAATTACCGCCAAAAATGCAAAGGCAATGGCAACAGGCGGCAGAAAAACGGTTGCAACAGTCAGAACGACAAATGCAATGAACCAATTGCGTTTTGACGTGGCGGCTACATATTTTTTGAATGTTTTTTCCGGCTCCATGTTGTACTCCTGTCAATCCCTTTTATAATTTCCTTCGGCGTGTCCGCAAAGCCAAAATCAAATCATTATATCATCGCCTGAATCTTGAATCAATGATTTCCCAATATCTGCAATCGCCGGTTTAAAGGGCAAGGGGATCGCTCTCGTTCGTTTTTTATCACAGGAAAAAAATCAAAAAAATCAGAATTTTCTTTATCTCAGCTATGGAAATCCAATGAATGTTTTGCTACAATAGACAACGTACGCAGCTCGCGGACAAAATCGATTTATCCGCGGGCCATGCCGGCAGGCATACCAAAATCGGAAGGGAATAACACAGATGGTAAATTTTGCAAAAGAGGCGATCGAAGTCGTCGCCGCCCAGGACCCGGAAGTCGCCGCTTCCATGACACGTGAGCTGGAGCGCCAGCAGCACAACATCGAGCTGATCGCGTCCGAGAATGTGGTCTCTCAGGCAGTGCTTGCCGCGGCGGGCAGCGTGCTGACCAACAAATACGCGGAGGGCTATCCCGGACACCGGTATTACGGCGGCTGCGTGTATGTAGACGAGGTCGAAACGCTGGCAATCGAGCGGGCAAAGGCGCTGTTCGGCGCGGAGCACGCCAACGTTCAGCCGCATTCCGGCTCCCAGGCAAATCTCGGCGCCTATGCCGCGATCCTCAAACCGGGCGATACGATCCTCGGCATGAAGCTTGCGCACGGCGGTCACCTGACCCACGGCGCGCCGGTGAGCCAGTCCGGCAAAATTTACAACGCCCTGAGCTATGGGGTCGATCCCGAAACGGGGATTCTGGACTATGCGGAAGTTGAGCGGCTGCTCAAGGAACATCACCCCAAACTGCTGGTTGCGGGCGCAAGCTCCTATCCGCGAATCATCGATTTCGAGCGGCTGGGTAAACTCGCGCATGACAATGGCGCGCTGTTCATGGTCGACATGGCGCACATCGCCGGCCTTGTCGCCGCGGGCGAGCATCCGTCGCCGGTTCCCTATGCGGACATTGTCACCACGACGACCCACAAGACCCTGCGCGGACCGCGCGGCGGCATGATCCTTTGCCGCAAGGAGTTCGCTTCGGCAGTGGACAAGGCGATCTTCCCGGGCAACCAGGGCGGACCGCTCATGCATGTTGTCGCCGCAAAGGCCGTCTGCTTCAAAGAATGCATGACCGACGAATTCCGCGCCTACCAGAGCCAGATCGTCAAAAATGCAAAGGCGCTCAGCGCGGCGCTGCTGCGCGGCGGCCTGAACCTTGTCTCGGGCGGCACCGACAATCACCTGATGATGCTGGATCTGCGCGACACAGGCATCACCGGCGCGGAGCTGGAGAAAAAGCTGGACGAGGTCAACATCACAGCCAACAAGAACGCCGTCCCCAACGATCCGGAGAAAGCGTCGGTCACAAGCGGCGTGCGGATCGGTACGCCGGCCGTCACCAGCCGCGGCTTCAAAGAAAAAGAGATGGAGAAGATCGCGGAATTCATCATCCTTGCGGTCAAGGATTTTGACGCAAACAAGGAGCGCATCCGCAAAGAGGTGCGCGAGCTCTGCGAAGCATTCCCGCTTTATTAATTTTCAGCATGATAAAGCGCCCCAACCGTCTTGATTGGACGGCAGGGCGCTTTTTACATATAAAACCTCCCCGCAACCCGCGCCCCGTTCTTTTCCCCCTTTTCTTTCAAAGAAAAGGGGCCGCCGGAGGCAAAAGGCAGCCGGGTAAAACCCGTCATCCGCAAACGGAGAAAAGAAACCCAAAAACGACAGAAAAAACCAAAAACAGAAAAATAAAAAAACTCCCGAAAAGGAAAAAACCGGCCCGGCCGAAACGAACGGACGCGCGGCCGGGCGAAACGCAAGCGAAGGGATGGCGGCGCGTCAGTTCGAGAAGGACGGCGGACAGCGCCAAAAGAAAATAGACTTCCCCGCAACCCGCGCCCTGTTCTTTTCCCCCTTTTCTTTCAAAGAAAAGGGGCCGCCGGAGGCAAAAAAGCCCGCCGGGTAAAACCCGTCATCCGCAAACGGAGAAAAGAAACCCAAAAACGACAGAAGAAAAAGCCCAAAACAAAAAAATAAAAAAATCCCGAAAAAGGAAAGAAGCCCGGCCCGGCCGAAACGAACGGACGCGCGGCCGGGCGAAGCGCAAGCGAAGGGATGGCGGCGCGTCGGTTCGAGAAGGGCGGCGGACAGCGCCAAAAGGAAAAAACTTCCACACGCAAAAAAGCCCCCGGATATCCGGGGGCTTTGCCTGCATTAAAAACCGGTCGCCTCAGCTCACCAGCGGAGAGATGGGCTTGTCGGAATAGATGCGCGCGATCGCTTCGGCGAACATCGGCGCGCAGGAGAGGGTCTTGAGCTTGTCGATCTTCTTTTCGTCCGGCAGCGCAATGGTGTCGATCATAACCAGCTCGTCGATCGGGCTGTCCTCAATGCGCTCGATCGCGGGACCGGAAAGCACCGCGTGAGTCGCGCAGGCGCAGATGGTGCGCGCACCCTTGGCCTTAATGGCGCGGGCAGCGTTGCAGAGGGTGCCGGCGGTGTCGACCATATCGTCATAGATGATGATGTCCTTGCCGTCCACGTCGCCGATGATGTTCATGACCTCGCACTCGTTTGCCTTCTGACGGCGCTTGTCAACGATGGCGATGGGCACTTCCAGACGCTGCGCAAAGTTGCGCGCGCGGTTGATCGAGCCGATATCGGGGGACATGACGACCAGATTGTCCTTCCTGCCCGCGAATTTAGCCTCGAAATAGGGGGAGAGGATCGGCATGCCTACCAGATGGTCAACCGGGATGTTGAAAAATCCCTGAATCTGCGGCGCGTGCAAATCCATTGTCAGAATACGGTCGGCTCCCGCGGTGGTGATCATGTCGGCAACCAGTTTGGCCGAGATCGGATCGCGGCCTTTGGCCTTGCGGTCCTGACGCGCATAGCCGAAATAGGGCACAACCGCGGTGATGCGGCCGGCGGACGCGCGCTTGAAAGCGTCGATCATGATCAGCAGCTCCATCAGATTGCGGTTAACCGGCGCGGCGGTTGACTGTACAACGAAAACGTCGCTGCCGCGAACCGACTCATGTACCGAAACCGAAATTTCGCCGTCGCTGAACAGGCCGACGTCGCTTTTGCCAAGCGGCAAACCGAGATATTCGCACATCTCTTTTGCAAGCTTGGGATTGGAGTTGGCGGTAAAGATCTTAATATCCCTGCCGTGCAGATTCATTTTGAAAATCCCCCTGCGTTTTTCACGTGTGTTCTCTTTATTTTTTCCTCCTCCGGACTTTGCCGCCGGAGGTTATTTAGACTTCTTTGCGATGTACTTTTGCAGCTTTTTGGCCGCCCATCCTTCAATGACGGTCTGACGCGCGCGGCCGACCGCAAGCGCGCCGGCAGGTACATCCTTGGTAACCGTCGTGCCGGCGGCGGTGTAGGCGCCGTCTCCGATCGTGACCGGCGCAACAAGGTTGGTGTTGCAGCCGATAAAGGCGAAATCCCCGACCGTCGTGCGGTTTTTAACCTCGCCGTCATAGTTGACCACCACAACGCCGCAGCCGAAATTGCAGTGACGGCCGACGTCGCTGTCGCCGATATAGGTCAGGTGGGCAAGGCTGGTGCCTTCGCCGATGTGGGAGTTCTTGACCTCGACATAGTCGCCGATCTTGACCTTGTCGTCGATGACGCTGTTCGGCCGAATATGAACGAAAGGCCCGATATGGGCGTTGGCGCCGATGCGGCTGTCATACCCCTGCGATGCGTTAAAGACGGTGCCCGGTCCGACCGTCAGATTGCTCAGCAGGGAATTGGGTCCGATCTTCGCCCCGGCACAAACTTTGGTGCTTCCGTAAAGGATGCTTCCCGGAAGAATGGTCGCGCCCGGCTCAATGACCACGTCCGGACCGATAACCACCCCGTCCCGGCTCAGGAAATGTACCCCGTTCGCAAGATGACGGTCGATGGCGCGGCGGTTGGCGATCTCGTTGAGCAGCAGCAGATCGGCAGGATTGTTCGCGCCAAGTACAATGTCGGCGCCGGACGCCGCAAAGCAGCCCGCGCCTTTGCCGGATTTTAGAATCGCGGCGACGGCGTCGGTCAGATAATACTCGCCCTGGGCGTTGTCGTTTTTCAGGGTTCCCAGCGCCTCGACAAGCGCGCGGGTGGAAAACCAGTAGGCGCCGGAATTGATTTCGCAGATCGCCCGCTGCCGTTCGTCGCAGTCGGCCGCTTCTACAATGCCGGCGAGCGCGTCGCCCTGCCGCAGGATGCGGCCGTATGCGCCCGGCTGCTCAACCACCGCGCTGATGACCGTGACCGCGGCGCCAGACGCCATGTGCTGTGCGTAAGCGTCGCGGACGGTCTGCGGATCGATAAAAGGAGCGTCTCCGCAAAGTACAAGGGTATTGCCGTCCTGGTTCTCCAAAAGGAAATCCTTCGCGCAGATCACCGCGTGTCCTGTTCCGAGACGCTCTTTCTGTTCCCGTATTTCGCAGCCTTCGGCTGCCTGCTTCACGTCGTCGCTGCTTGCGACGACACAGATTTTTTCAATGCCCGCCGCGCGCGCCGCATCAATTACCCAGCGCAGCATCGGCTTTCCGGACACTTCGCAAAGCACTTTGGAGTGCGGCGCGTGCATCCGCTTTCCCTCGCCGGCGGCGAGAATCACGCAGCTCATGGAGTCTGCACAATTTGACATAGAGTTACCTCGATTTCCCCAGGGTGAATTCGCAGGAAAGGGGCGCAAGCGGCGCCGCTTTACCTGGATTTAATACTTCTATTATTGCAATTTTCGGCTTGCTTTTCAAGGGCTTTGCCTCAAATCGAGCAAATGGAACAAGGAAAGCCGGTTTTGCGGCGCGGGTTTATTGTATATTACAAAAAAGTGCGCCGCAAGCAGGAAATCCGGCTTTGTGTAGTGACAACTTTTTACAACTCTGGTATAATATTTGAGCACAGTAGCACAATTTATATGTTTATCACAAAGGATGGAGGACACACAAATGGGTCACAAGTATGTCTACCTTTTCTCCGAGGGCAACGGCCAGATGCGAGAGCTGCTCGGCGGAAAGGGCGCGAACCTGGCCGAGATGACCAACCTCGGCATGCCGGTCCCGCAGGGCTTCACCATCACAACCGAGGCCTGCACCCGTTATTATGAAGACGGCAAAACCATCGCCCCCGAAATCGAGGCGGAGATTTATGAGTATCTCGCCAAAATGGAGGAGATCACCGGCAAAAAGTTCGGCGACGCGAGCAATCCGCTGCTCGTTTCGGTCCGTTCCGGCGCGCGCGCCTCGATGCCCGGCATGATGGACACGATCCTCAACCTCGGCATCAACGACCAGGTCGTCGAAGGGGTCAAGGTTCTGACCAATAACGAGCGGTTCGCCTATGACAGCTACCGCCGCTTTATCCAGATGTATTCCGACGTCGTCATGGAGCTTTCCAAAAAGCGCTTTGAGGTCATCATCGACGAGATGAAGGAAGCCCGCGGCGTCAAGATGGACACCGAGCTGAATGCCGACGACCTCAAGGAGATGGTCGTCAAGTTCAAGGAATTCTACAAATCCGAGCTGGGCACCGACTTCCCGCAGGATCCGAAGGAGCAGCTCATGGGCGCGGTCAAGGCCGTTTTCCGCTCCTGGGACAACGAGCGCGCGGTGTTCTACCGCCGCATGAACGACATCCCCTCCTCCTGGGGAACCGCGGTCAACGTCCAGTCGATGGTCTTCGGCAACATGGGCGACGACTCGGGCACCGGCGTTGCCTTCACCCGTGACCCGGCAACCGGCGACAAGAACCTCTACGGCGAGTTCCTGATGAACGCGCAGGGCGAGGACGTCGTCGCGGGCGTTCGCACTCCCTCGCCGATCAGCCACCTCAAGGAGACCAACCCGGCGGTTTATCAGCAGTTCGTCGAGATCGCGGACAAGCTGGAAAAACACTATAAAGACATGCAGGACATGGAGTTTACCATCGAGAAGGGCAAGCTCTATATGCTCCAGACCCGCAACGGCAAGCGCACCGCGGCCGCGGCGCTCAAGGTTGCCTGCGGCCTCGTCGACGAGGGCATGATCGACAAGAATCAGGCGCTGCTCATGGTCGACCCGAAGCAGCTGGACGCGCTGCTCCACCCGCAGTTTGACGCAAGAGCGCTCAAGGCTGCGACCCCGGACGGCACCGCGCTGCCCGCTTCGCCCGGCGCCGCCTGCGGCCAGGTTGCTTTCTCGGCTGCCGAAGCCATCCGGATGGCGGAAGCCGGCAAAAAGGTCGTCCTGGTCCGCCTCGAGACCAGCCCGGAAGACATCGAGGGGATGCACGTTTCCGAGGGCATCCTCACCGTCCGCGGCGGCATGACCTCCCACGCGGCGGTTGTCGCGCGCGGCATGGGCACCTGCTGCGTCTCCGGCTGCGGCGACATCAAGATCGACGAGGAAGCCAAAGTCTTCACACTCAACGGCAAGACCGTCCACGGCGGCGACTATATCTCGCTGGACGGCAGCACCGGCAACATCTATCTGCAGGCTATCCCGACGGTGGACGCCTCCATCTCGGGTGATTTCGGCCGCTTCATGGGCTGGGCCGATGAGGTTCGCGCCCTGCACGTCCGCACCAACGCGGATACCCCGCACGACGCCGCGCAGGCGCTCAAGTTCGGCGCCGAGGGCGTTGGCCTGTGCCGCACCGAGCACATGTTCTTCGAGGCTGACCGCATCAAGGCGATGCGTGAGATGATCCTCGCGGACAATGTGGACGCCCGCCGCAAGGCGCTCGCGAAACTGCTGCCGATGCAGCAGGGCGACTTTGAGGGCATCTATGAGGCAATGGAGGGCCGTTCGGTCACCATCCGCTTCCTCGATCCGCCTCTCCATGAGTTCCTGCCGACCGACCCGCAGGACATCGCCGAACTCGCCAAGGAAATGGGCCTGAGCGTCGACGCAATCAACGCAAAGATCAGCGAGCTGCATGAGTTCAACCCGATGATGGGTCATCGCGGCTGCCGTCTCGCCGTCTCCTATCCCGAGATCGCCGAGATGCAGACCACCGCTGTCATCAAGGCCGCGCTCGCTGTCAAGGCGCGCAAGGGCTATGACATCGTTCCCGAGATCATGATCCCGCTGGTTGGCGAGGTCAAGGAGCTGCAGTTTGTCAAGAAGATCGTCACCGACACCGCGGACAAGCTCATCGCGGAGTCCGGCGTCGAGATGAAGTATATGGTCGGCACCATGATTGAGATCCCGCGTGCGGCCGTGACCGCCGACGAGATCGCCAAGGAGGCCGAGTTCTTCAGCTTCGGCACCAACGACCTGACCCAGATGACCTTCGGCTTCTCCCGTGACGACGCGGGCAAGTTCCTGGGCGACTACTACGCCAAGAAGATCTATGAGTCCGATCCGTTTGCCAAGTTGGATCAGACCGGCGTTGGCAAGATGGTCGATATGGCCTGCAAGCTCGGCCGCACCACCCGCCCGGACATCAAGCTCGGCGTCTGCGGTGAGCACGGCGGAGATCCCGCTTCGGTCGAGTTCTTCCACAAGACCGGCCTTGCCTATGTCTCCTGCTCGCCCTTCCGCGTGCCGATTGCCCGGCTTGCGGCGGCACAGGCGCAGATCAAGTTCCCGCGCGGCTAAGCACTTTTTGCCTGCCGCGGCGTATGAGCGGGCACAGATCCCGCCCGGAACCGGCGCAGAACCGCGAAATGCGGCTTAATTGAAACAACACCCCCGCGCATTCCCGCCAAGGGCAATGCGCGGGGTATTTCTTTGTTTAAGGGAGCGGCCGGCGGCGGGCAGAATGTCATGCGGATTTGACCGGATGCCCTTTGTTTGGCAAGTACCGCGGTTACCGCCGCTCGAATAACATCAAAGCGCAAAGGTCCGGCGCATACCGGTTTAGCGCGTTAATTCTATGCGTGGTCCTGCACGGCGGCGTTGCCCGGTCCAAATGCGCCGCCCCGCCACATCCCGTCGCGCAAAAGCCCGGCGCACTCGGCCTGATGAATGCGAATGCCCGGTGCGTGCCGGTTTAGCGCGTTAATTCTATGCGTGGTCCTGCACGGCGGCGTTGCCCGGCCCAAATGCGCCGCCTCGTCTCACCGCCGCGCTGCGCCGCACCCGGCGCACTCGGCCTGATGCATGCGAATGCCCGGTGCGTGCCGCCGTGCTGCGCGCCCTGTCCCGCGAACATTGCGGAACGCTCCCGGCGTTCCGCTCGTCCGCGTGCCCGGCCGCTTCGCGCGGAAGATTGCGACTGCCGGTTCTTGGAAATAATGGATTAATGGAATTCTGTAAGAAACATAATTTCGCGCGTTTTTAATATCGCTTTCTTCTTTGAAAAAAGTTTTTGCCTCCGGCGGCCTCTTTTCTTTGAAAGAAAAGAGGGGAAAAGAACAGGACTGCGGGGATCGAGAGATTATTTTATGCTGCTGAACTGACCAGTTCAGTGCCGGGGTAATAGTGTGCGAGGATTTCGGCATAACTTTTGCCCTGCTGCGCCAGACAGTTTGCGCCGTATTGACTCATGCCGACGCCGTGACCGTAACCGTGCACCGTGAAGGTGAATTCACCGTCGGCATAAGCCGCGGTGAAGGCCGCGGAACGCAGACCAAGCAGCGAGCGCAGCTCCGTGCCGGTGAAGTCGGTTCCGCAGATGGTCATGCGGGTGACCGTACCGGCTTCGGTGACCGCATAATCTCCCAGCCAGCTTGCCGCATCGCCCGAAGCGGCGAAGTCGCTGCGCCCAAGACGAAGCAGATCGTCCAGCTCGCTCGGGGTAAAAACGGCGGTCGTCTCGTAATCCGGCGAGGTTTTGTCCCATTCGCTGTCCACAGAGACAAGATAGGGAAGCGCGGAGGAAAAGACATTTTCGCTGTTTTCGGTGCGGCCGGGGGAGATGGCGTGATAGCAGGCGCTGATGAGCTGGCCGTCATATTGCAGCGTTTCCTGCAGCACCGCGTCTACAGCCTGCTCGATCTTGGTATAATAAGTATCGAAATCCGCGCCGAAATGAAGTTCTGCCTGCTCGCGGGTCATGTAGCCGGTATAGCTGGAGGTGTCCACCGTGAAAGAGGCTCCCATCAGCTCGGGCAGCGGGGAAGCTTCGCGCATCTGTTGCACATAAAGCGCGTAGGTGTGCGCGGCAACCGCCTGTGCCTTAAGCGCCTCGGGTTCATAAAGCGCGGGCATCTCACAGGTGACCGCCCCGATCAGGTATTCCCGCATGGTGAGCTGCAAAAGTTGTCCGTCCGCCTCGTTCAGGACCACCAGCATCTCGCCCTGATCGGCCGGCGCATCGGCTGAACCGTCCTGGTTTTCGGCAGTCTGGAAAAGGTCTCCCGGCGTCCCGCCGGCAGCGGAACGATCGGGGGAGATCAGGGCGATCGCGGGGGTAAGAAGAATAAAAAGCGCGAAAATCAAGACAAGACCCAGTAACTGTTTCATATTCCCTATCCTTTTTTCCAATCTTACAAAAACTCTTTCGGTTTTTTTATGAATATGCTATAATATCCTTTATAATTCAAAGCGCCGCTTTGCAGAAACTGCCGCGCAGGCAGCGAATGCGGGCGGCAAATCCAATCCTTTCACGCGGCGTCGCGTGAAAAAGCTTGAAAAGGAGGTCCACCCCATGCTCAAAGATCTCACACCTTCACAGCGCGATTCCATTGCATATCTATGTGAAGAGTACAAGAAGTATAACTATATCAGCAGCGACGACTGGGCGAAATACGGCGTCAAGCGCGGCCTGCGAAACGCGAACGGTACCGGCGTACTTGCCGGACTGACCAGTATCTGCGACGTTGTCGGCTATGAGATCGAGGATGGGGAACGGGTGCCGATCGACGGTAAGCTCTATTATCGCGGCATTGACGTTGCGCAGATCGTCGAATCCGGCCAGCATGACAACCGCTATCTCTATGAAGAGGTGGTCTGGCTGCTGCTGTTCGGTTCGCTGCCGACGGCGCGGGAGATGGAAATGTTCCGCACCCTGCTCGGCGGGCTGCGGGATCTGCCCACCGGCTTTGCGGAGGACATGATCATGAAAGCGCCCTCGCCCAACGTCATGAATAAGATGGCGCGTTCGGTGCTGGCGCTTTACTCCTATGACGAGGACGCCGAGGACAAGAGTTTTGAACACACTATGGCGCAGGCCATCCAGCTCATTGCCTGCACCCCGACCATCATGGTCAACGCCTATCAGGTCAAGCGCAGGGTGTTTGAGCACAAGAGCATGTATATCCACCAGACCAAGCCTGAGCTGTCCATCGCGCAGAACATTCTGCGCACCAACCGCAGCAACAAGCAGTTCACCGAACAGGAGGCGCGTCTGCTGGACCTCTGCCTGGTGCTGCATGCCGACCACGGCGGCGGTAACAACTCGGCGTTTGCCACCCGTGTGCTGACCTCTTCCGGCACCGATACCTTCGCGGCGATCAGCGCGGCGCTCGGTTCGCTGAAAGGACCGCGGCACGGCGGCGCCAACATCAAGGTAATGGAGATGCTGGAATGCATCAAGGAAGGGGTGCGCGATTACAACGACGACGATGAGATCCGCGCTTTCCTGAAAAAGATTCTGGCAAAAGAAGCGGGCGACGGCGCCGGACTCATTTACGGTATCGGTCACGCGGTCTATACCAAGAGTGACCCCCGTGCGACCATCCTGCGGCGCAACGCGCAGGCGCAGGCCGAGGAAAGCGGCATGGGAGACGACTTCAAACTGCTCTACGCGGTCGAGCGGCTCGCGCCCAAACTTGTGGAGGAGGTCCGCGGCGTCAAGAATTCCTGCGCGAACGTCGACCTTTATTCCGGACTGGTGCTCAAGTCGATGAAAATGCCGGTCGATCTGTATACGCCGCTGTTCGCCGTTTCCCGCATGGCGGGCTGGTGCGCGCACCTGATGGAAGAGCGGATGTTCGGCAACCGCATCATCCGTCCGGCTTACAAGTATCTCGGTGTTGTACGTGATTATGTGCCGATCGGTGAGCGCGGATGAAGCGACGTCATCGTCTCTTTTTACTGATTCCCGCGCTGCTGCTGGCGGTGCGCAGTTGGGAGATTGCCTTCAACACCGAAATCGAAAGCGGCTTTTACAAACAGCCGCATTATCTGTTGTATTTGATCATGCTCGCGGCGGTCGCCGCGGGCATGGTTCTGCTTGGCCGCGCTTTGCGCGGCCGGGCGCCGGCGCCTTCCGACGCGCTTGAGCCGGGCAAAGGGATATTTTTACTCTGTGCGCTGACGGGCGCGATCACGGCCTATGGCTGTCTTGTCAAGCTTTGGGAAATTGTCCGGCTGCACCCGATGCACCATTTTTTCATGAACCGGGAACAGCTCGCCTTTCTGGGATTTGCGGACGGATGGTTCAAACTTGAATTTGTCTGGGCGCTGTTCGGAATCGCTGCGGCGGCCTGGTTTATCCTGTCGGCTGTGTCTGTTTTCCGCTTCGGCGCGCTGCGCGGCGGAAAATACTTTGCACTTGTGCCGGTATTATGGTATTGTATAAGAGCGGTATCCCGTTATCTGGCCGCACCGATCAATGCAAGGGACAGCGTCGCCGTCAGTTCGGTTGCTTCGCTGATTGTGTTGGGCTGGACGTGGTATGCGTTTGCGCATTATCTGAATTTTCTGGAAAAGCCGCGCGATCTCAGCCGCTCGGTCTGCCGTGCGTTTGCGGCGCTCTGCTTTACCGTGGGGCTTGCCTTGCCCAATTTCTGGCTGCTGACCCTGCGCGGCAGTTATGCGGACGCAATCCTTCTGGTGGCCGACGGACTCAGCGCAATCTGCGCCGGCTTATTGGCCGACCGCATGATCCTAACCGCCAAGGAGAATAAAAATGTTCAATCATAAATGGATAAAAACTGTTTTTGTCGTCATGGTTATTGGCGCACTGTTAGTCAGTTCGGTTCTGCCCCTGCTGCTCTACGCGTTAAGCTGAGAGTCCCGGGGGCAGTTTTTGTTTTTTTCCCTGTCGCTTTGCTGCAAAGGCCGAATCCCCCCGTTTTGACGGCCTTGAGCATATAAGATCACATCACACAAAAAGAGAGGAAAAGAAACATGTCAAACATCTGGCACGATATCAGCCCGTCCCGCATAACGCCCAATGACTTCATTGCGGTTATCGAGATCGAAAAGGGCTCCAAAAACAAGTATGAGCTGGATAAACAGACCGGCCACATTATTCTGGACCGCATCCTGTATACCTCGACCCATTATCCGGCAAACTACGGCCTGATTCCGCGCACCTATGCGGACGACAACGACCCGCTGGATGTTCTGGTTCTTTGCAGCGAGGTCATCCATCCGCTCAGCCTTGTGCGCTGCTATCCGGTCGGTGTTATGACCATGATGGATCAGGGAAAGCTGGATGAAAAAATCATCGCGATCCCGTTCAACGACCCGACCTACAACATGTATAAGGATATCCATGAGCTGCCGCCGCATATCTTTGATGAAATGCGTCATTTCTTCAGCGTTTACAAGAGCCTCGAGGGCAAGGAAACGGTTGTGGATGAGGTGCAGGATGCAAATGCTGCGCGGGAAATCATCGCGAAGTGCTGCGACGCATACATAGAGAAATTCTGCCGGTAACAAAAGGCAAACCGGCCTGCGCAGGGTTCCGCTGCGGATCGCGGGACGCTGTAACGCACAGGTCCGGCAACGAGGGCCGGACGCCGGCTCGCATGAACTGGGTGTACTGTATCTATATATAAATTACAGAGGAGGCAAAATAATGATAGAGTACATAAGTGACAAAATTCTTTCCAGACTTAAAACGGTGCCGCTGCGGCTTTGGGGACTTTCCCTGCTTGCGGGCCTGCTTACGGCGTTGGCCTGCGTCTTTGGCGTATTGCCGATCATCTGGGTCCCGATCGTGCTGACCATCCAGCTGGGCATGGCGAACGTCTACCTCGCCGGGTACCGCGGCGGCGAAGTCAACTCGGATGACCTTTTCCGCGGATTCAAACAATTTGGCCGCTGCGCAGGCGGTATGGCCTGGAAAAGTCTCTGGGTTTTGATCTGGGGACTCATTCCCATCGCCGGACCGGTCCTGGCCATTATCAAAAGCTACAGCTATCGCTTTGTACCCTATCTTCTGACCGAAAAGCCGGAACTTACAGCGACCGGTGCGCTGCGTGAGTCGATGAAGATGACCAAGGGCTATAAGGGCAAGATGTTCCTTGCGGACCTTGTAATCTATATTGCGGCAAGCCTTTGCACACTCATCCTCGGATTGCTTGCGCTTATCCCCTATATCGGCGTTCTTTTCCGGATATTGGAGCTTCTGTTCGTTCTGCTGTGCGCGGTTTTCCTCCCGCTTGTTCTCGGCCTGCTCAAAGCGGCTTTTTATGACGAGATCGACGGCGGCGCGGATCCCGAGCGCTACAATGCCTTTGTGCAGCAGCTTCAGATGCAGCGTCAGATGAAAGCTGATCTCAAGGCGCAGATGGAACAGTTCAAACAGCAGCAGCTCATGCAGATGCAGCAGCAGATGCAGCAGCCTGCGCCTGCCGCTGACACCGAGGCCGCTGCGTCCGCTGAGCAGCAGGTAGCGGAAGAGCCGGAAAATGAAACGCCGGCACAGGACGCGGCAGAAGTGCCGGAACAGTCCGAACAGGAAGACACACCGAAGGACTGAAGAAAAAAGCCATAATCCAATAACACATCAAAAAAGCGCCGGACCCATCGTGGGTCCGGCGCTTTTCAGTGCTGCCGGAAAGATAAATATCCCGGTTTAACGGAAAGATTTTCATAAGGAGAAACCGGGAAATGTACGGGCACTTAAGGAGCAGTTGCCGGCACATAAAGAGAAAAGGGCGCTTTTCAACGGCTGCGCACAGCCCTGTGGAAAAGCCGCCCTTTTATGTTGTTGCGGGTAAAGCGCCGCTCAGCGGGTGCGCTTGTCGCCGAAGAAGAAGAGCGCGACGGTGCCGGGTCCGGTGTGGGAACCGATTACGGTGCCGACACTGTTGATCATCACCTTGCCGTTGAGCTTCTTAAAGCTTTTTTCGATCAGTTCAGCGGTCGCTTTCGCATCCTGCGCGCAGTCGGAATTGCTGATGAAGCATTTCCCGGAATAGTTGAGGCCATCCTTTGCGTGCTGCTGCATCTTCTGAACGATCGCGCGGATGACGTTCTGCTTGCCGCGGATCTTTTCGCGCGGGATAAGCCGTCCGAGATCGTCCATGTTCATCAGCGGACAGATACCGAGCATGCCGCCGAAAAAGGCGGAAAAACCGGAAATCCGGCCGCCGCGGCGATAGTGGGTCAGGTCGGTGGAGAAGAACCAGTGATGGATGTTCAGCTTGTTTTCCTCTGCAAAGCTGTAGACCTCATCCAGCGATTTTCCCGCGTCCCGCAGATCCGCGAGGGTGTCCATCAGCAGACCATATCCGGAAGAGGCGCCCAGCGAGTCCACGAGCAGAATGCGGCGGTCGGGATATTTTTCCGCAAGCTCATCCCGCGCGATATTTGCGGACTGGAATTCGCCGGAAAGACCGGAGGAAAGCGAGACGTGCAGAATATCCAGACCCTGCTCAAGCAGCGGCGTCCAGAACTCGGTAAACTGTCCGACGGTTACCTGAGAGGTAGTTGGCATCGCGCCGTCCCGGATTTTCTGGTAAAAGACGTCAAAGGGCATGCTCTGCCCCAAATCGTCCGGATAGGTCTTGTCCTCCATATTGAAATGGAAACAGACATACCGGATATCCCGCTTCTCAAAATATTCCTTCGGCAGATCGGCGGTCGAAGTGCAGGTCAGAACATAATTGCTCATTTGCGTTCTCCTATGTAAAATAATGTGACATCATATTAATAATTATATTTCCGTCGGGCAGTAATGTCAACAAAAACAGGACCGATATGCTCAAAAAAGAATAAGAAACCATCCGCAGCGAGGTTGTAGCTATCCGCATGCGGGCGGCGGACTTGCGGCAGCGATTTATACGCGGCCGGGGCGCAGAAAGGAAAATGCGGCGCAATAAAATGGGACGCTGTGCGAAGCGCCGAAAGCCGCGCATCGGCCGATGATCTGCCTGTGTGGGCTGTCATTATACAAAAAAGGCAATCCGTTTTCGGCGGATTGCCCTGGTATGAGCCGTAACGGCGCAAAAGGCGCATAGTATTGTGAAAACCGGATGCGCCGCGGCTGCCTGACGGTACGACAGGCGCTGATCGGCGGAAGAAATCGGCCGGCGTTCAATGCGCGCTGGGGCTATCGTCGGAAAAGGCTCTCTTACGGGATCAGTACTGGCCGTCCTGCACCGGTTTGGGGTTCCGGAAACGGAAGCCGGCAAGGGTATAACCGCCGTTGCCGTTGTCCCGGAGGGTGTAGACATAGGCGGTCATGTCGGCCGCGATATCCTCCACCATGTCCGGCGTGACCGAAGCCGGGTCGCCGCCATCCGCGATTTCGGGATACTTTTCCGCAAAAAGCGGATCGGTCAGCAGAAGCATGGTCAGCTCAAGGCCGTCGTCGGTCCGCACACAGCGATAGGGGTAAAGCAGCGGGGACACCATGCCCATGCTGGAACGGAAAATCAGCCCGTTTTCGGTATCCACCCAATAGGGGTCATAGTTCTGCTGGGTCCAGCCGTCCGAGAGGGAAACCCCCGTGCCGAACAGCTCCCGGACCGCGGCCTCGAGATCCAGAATCGGCAGGCTGTAGCTGATGCCGTCCGCGGTCGGCTCAAAGGAGCCGTTCATGTGGCTCGCCGCGGCAAAGAAAAGCGCATAGTCGCTCAGAGTGCCGGGGTCGGTGAACTCTTCGGGATAGGTGTTGAAAGCAGAGACAAACTTGATGATCGGTTCCAGCGCGGCCGTGTTGATCTCGATAACCGGCTCGAAAGTTTCCGGTTCCTCAGCCGGCTGTTTTTCCGCATCCGGCTGCTTTTCGGTTTCCGACTCGGTCTGGCCCTGTTCGGGCTCCCGGCCGATGGTTGTTTCCTGCGGGCCGCAGCAGGCCAGAAGGAAAGACAGCAGCAGAGTTAAAACAACTAAAAGTATTCTTTTCATAGAAAATTACCTCCGGCAAACCCGGCGCGATTTAAGACGTTCTGCTCAGGAAACGATTGGAAGGGGCGGGCTGCTTCATCACACAGCCCGCCGGGACAGGGCGGAAAACGCCGCGGCCGGGTCAGCCCAGATTGGCGCGGTCCTGATCGCCGTCCGCCTTGAACATGCGGTAGCCTTCGGGATCGCTGGTAAACAGGGTGAAATCGACGTTCTCCATCAGCGGCGGTTCAAGATAGTTGGGCAGGATGTTGGGACTGTCCTTTCGCCGGGGCAGAAACCCGGCGCGGTACATCAGCGCATCCGGAACGCCGAACGCATACCAGTCGGCGAACTGCGCGCCGCATTGCCGCATCAATCGGTCGAGGAAGGGTCCGAAACAGGGGATTCGTTCGGAACTGCCGAGGAAGTCGACCACCCGCAGAGCAGCTGCGTCCTTTGTCCCGACCAGCCGAAGCACCAGCAGCGCGGCCGGTTTTCCACCCTCGTCGAGGGCATAGACCTGGTAGCGGAGCCAAGGGTTGTCAAAGTACCGTTTTTGAAAGTAAGCCCGATCTTTATGTGGTTTATCTTCATCGCAGCCCTCAAAATCAAATTCCGCAAGTTCTGCCGGTCCTTCCAGCCGGCGGATTGCGGCGCCGGCCGTTTCAAGCGGCGCATTTGCGCTTTCCGTAATTTTACAAATTGTATATTGCGAAATCGAATCGTTTATTCTGTAATACTGGGTCATCTCGCCGACCGTAAAGCCGAAAAACTCATAAAGCGCGCGGGTTTTCGGCCGGATGTTGTTGCAGCCGATGGTGCGGCAGCCGGTGTGGCTGCGGATGAACTCGATCAGCCGCAGGCTGAGGGCGGGCGGCGCGCCCTTTTTGGAGACAAGAAAGCTCAGCCAGAGATCGGCGTCCGGGCGTGAAGAAGCGGGAAGCCAGCCGCATACGCTCAGCAGGCCGCTTTCGTCCGCCGCAACCGCAAAGCGCAGCGAACCGTCCGGCGCGCGGTAATAATAATCGAACAGGTCGGGGTTATGGATGAGCGGGTGCGGTTTCCCCCATGCGGCTTCGCAAAAGGCGCGGAATTCCGCGAGTTCCGCCGGCCGCAGGGTGCGGATCGTGACGGCGCCCATTTTCAGTACTGGCTGCCGCCGGTGATCGGAATGACCGCGCCGGAGGTGTATTCGTTTTTGTCGTCCAGCAGATGCAGCACGGTGGGCGCGATGTCGTCCGGCCGGGCATTGCGGCCGAGCGGATGCGCTTTCGCGCTCATCTCGACGGTCAGGTCGGCGAGGCTCTCGAGGAAGCGGGTCTCGGTCATGCTCGGCGCGACGCCGTTGAAGGTAACGCCTTTGTCGGCGTATTCGGTCGCAAGCGAGCGCATCAGCCCCATTACCGCGTATTTGACCGCGACATAGCCGGTCAGAAATTTCGGCGGCACCCCGATGCAGTAGCTGGTGAGCATAAAGACCACCCGGCCAAACCGCCGCTTGGCCATTTTCGGCACAAAGGCGCGGCAGACCAGCGCGGCGCTCATGAAGGCGACGTTCATCTCTTTTTGGAACCGCTGTTCGTCAAAGTTTTTGAATTTGGTGGGAACGGCGGGCAGGCAGGGCAGATGGACGATCTTGGTGACGTCATAGCCGAGCGCCTGCACCGATTCAACCAGCGCGAGGCTGCCCTCGACCGTTGAGAGATCGGCGCTGACCGGGATCAGCTCGAGGCCGGGCCGCTCGATTCCCTGCAGCTTTTCGGGCGCGGCAAAGGTATGGGCGATGACCCGGCCGGAAAGACCGGAAAGGATGGCGGCGCCCATGTCGCTGTCCGCGCCGACAACCAGAATCGCGTCTTTGTTTTCGCTCATGTGATAACCTCCGGTTGGAAGAATGGTAAATGCAAGATGGGAAAAGCGCCGGACCTCTCCGCGCTTGGCACAGAGTCCGGCGATCCTGTTTTCTCAGCGCCGTACCGGCGCATGGAGCATAAATAAAGGGGATAGCATGTCTGTTCAAAAAGCGCGCGCCGGGCCTTACCCGGCATCCCCAAAAAAAGCGGATAAAAAAGGCATATCGGCGCGAAAAAGCCGCCGCATGAAATCTTATGCACCGGCTTTCTCAATACAGGCAAACCGGACCGCGCCGCGGATCAAAACAGGAGAGTTTTTGTCCGTTCGCAGCAGGACAGACGGCAGAAAAGGCTGAACTTTCAAGCTCTCGAAATATTGAACCGAACAGCGCCGCAGCGCAGAACAGGAGAGCTTACCTGTGCCGCAGGAGCTTTTCCAGTTCGCCGGCGCGGCCTTCCATCTCCCGCTGCACGGCGGGCGTCTGCGGCCCGGCGGCCAGCGCAGCCAGTTCGCAGAGCAGACCGGCCGCCTCGTTAAAGGCCCGATCGTCCAGCGCGGCGAGGGTTTCCGGCATTTTGCCGCCGGTCATTGCGCGATAGTCCGCAAGCGCCTGCTGCACGGTATATTGTTCTTTCACAGATAAGGGTCCTCCTCCGGTTCGGCAAAGCCGAGCAGTGTCTCCAGCGCCTGAATCCTGTCCCGAAGCGCAGGACACTGCGGCAGCTCGATCATGCGTCCGGCGGCAAGCCGGGCAATCTCCTGCAGCAGCGCGACGGCCTGTTCCTTCTGCCGGTCGTCCAGCGCGGGATAGCGGCTCGGGAATCCGCCTTCGCCGATCACCGCGAGATCCTCGCGGTATTGGGCCGATTTGGCGCAGAGGGTGAAATACTCAAAATCGGTGATCCGTTCCATCCTGAACCTCCGTCGGTTTTTCAGCGTTCGGTGACGCCGGCGATGATCCGGCCCCGGTTGACCGTTTTTCCGTCCTGATTGAGGATGCGCGCGTCGATCTCGATACGCCCAAAAGCGTCCTGCACCTCGCTGACCCGCCCGGTAACGGTCAGCACATCCCCGACAAAGACGGGCTTTTTGAATTTGGTCTCGACCTCATGCAGCAGGCAGAACTCCCCCGGAAGGTAAACCCCCGCGAGGGTAGAGTAAAATCCCGCGCAGAGCATCCCAAACACCACCCGGCCGGCATAGCCGCGGGCGCGGGCATATTCTTCGTCGTTGTGCAGCGGATTGAGGTCGCCGCTGTAACCGCGAAAAGCGTCCAGCATCTCCTCGGTGACCGTGACGGTAAAGCTTTCGGTCATGCCGACCGAGAGTTCCGAGAGTTTATAGTGATTCATAGGAATACCTCCGGCGAATGTGGCAGCGCGCGGCCACGGGCCAAAAAACCTGCGCGCCCGAAAAATACAGCGCGCGGGGCAGACCCGCCGCGTCCTGTTGAAACCGACCGAAAGAAAGAGGGATTGCGGTTCAGAGCTTGGACATGATCAGGTCGATCATCTCGCCGACGTTTGCCAGTCCCTCGACCTCGCTGACCGCGAATTTGATGGAAAACAGCTTTTCCAGCGCAACAAGAATGTTGATCTGTTCAAGGCTGTCCCAGTCCTCGATGTCGGCGGCGGTCGTCTCGTCGGTGATGACGATCTCATCGTCGTCAAAAATGTCGCAGAAAACCTCGTTGGTCTTGGCCATTACTTCTTCTCTGGTCATGGATGAATTACCTCGATTGCATGATTTTTATTTTCGTATTGCTGCGGGATTTGGTATTCCCAGACGCTGTCGTCCCCGTTCTGCCCGGTTTTTACAAATCCGAGACTGCCGTAAAAGTCGGCGACGATGGCGTTTTTGGCGGTTTTATAGTAGCGCCCGACAATGGTGCGGACCCCGCGGCCGCGCAGCGCGGCGACCAGTTCGTCAAACATCGCGTATTCCAGCTCCCGCTTGAAAACGCGGCAGGACATGATCCAGAGTTCGATGTCGGCGTGGTCGCCCTCCAGCTTGGCGATCAGCTCGGTAACGATGCCGTTGTCTCCGAACTTGTCCTCCAGCCGGCCCGCAAGGGTCAGATAGCCGGGATCGGCGGCGCGCGCCTCCATCTCGGCGGGCTGGTAGCGGCGGGTGGTCAGGTTGAACTGGTTGGTCTTGTTGGCAAGCTGGGTGATCCGCTCAAGCGCCGCGGGCGCGAACGGCCCGATATACCCCCGCATCTCGAGCGAGCGGAGATATTCGCCGTAATCCGCAAAGCTCGCCTGCTGTTTTTCCCGCGCGATGTTTTCCTTGTACATCTCGGCGCGGCGGACGTCGTCGGCCGAAAGAGAGGTGACCTCGAAATAGCCGCCGTTCGCGATGGTCTCGGCGAACCGCTCGGGCACGGTCAGTTCCGGCACCGCGACCCCGAGATTCGCGCCCCGCACGATCTCCCGCTCGGCGGGATTGTCGTCCGCAAAGACGAAGGAGTCCACCCCGACATTGAGCTCTTTGGCGCTCTGCTGCAAATTCAGCTGCTTGGGCTCCCAGTTGGCCTTGAAGCTCAGGAAGTCGTCGGCGTGCAGAATGCTGGACGGATGGTCAAAGCCGCTTTTGGCCGCCGCCTCCTCGTTTTTGCTGCATACCCCGAGGATGACGCCGATGCCGGCGAGGTCCTTGGCGTACTGTTGCAATTCGGCGTGGGCGATCCCTTCCGGGCTTTCATAGCCCAGCTTGATCCCCTCGACCCCGTCGTCCCCGATGACCCCGTGCCAGAGGGTGTTGTCCAGATCCAGCATCAGCGCCTTTTTGTTTTTGCCGAAAATCGACTTGACGATCAAGGCGACCGAATGGGCGAGATAGGGAATAAAGGTCGGGTCCTGGGCGTATTTGTAGCTGTTGTAATAGCTCGGGTCGCAAAAGCGGTCAAGGCCGCAGAAGGCCGCGAGATAGTTGAAGTCGTTGATATACAGATTCTTGTGAGAGAAGGCGTAGTCCGCCATCCGCTCGTTGATCTGGCGGATAAACCGCACCCGGCCGGAGGGGGAGACCGCGTCATAGTTGCCCATCACCCGGTAAAGCGGGTATTCAAAGTTGTTCTGGATAACCGGGCAGCCGAAAGCCTCGGCGGCTTTCCAGGCGTTTTGCAGCTTGCCGAAAGCCTCGTCCAGCTTGCTCGCGCAAAGCTCGTCCGGTTCGCCGGGATGGGGAACCGGCGCGAGATTGTGGGCGCTGGTGTTGATGAAGATGACGTCGGGATGAAAGTTCGCGAGCGTCCCGTCGTCAAAGACGAGGTCCTCGTACCAGCGGCCGTAGTCGCCGACATAAAATTCCGGCTGGATGCCCTGGTCGAGCAGGAACAACTCGAGGATATTTTTCAGCTCGCCGACCGTTGTGCCGGAAAGCAGCGCGATGCGCTTTTGCAGCAGTCCCTCTTTTTTGACCAGCTGCTTTTTAAGCGCGCGCTTGTTCTGCATGATATAGGACGGATCAAAAGGATATTCCAGCATGACGGCCTCCTGATAAGGACGGCGAAAAAACGCCGGCGAATTCGTTCTTTGAGTATACCACAAAGCTGCCGGGAGTGCAAAACCGGCGTTTGTATTTGCGCGTAGAAATATGGTATTATAAGGGAAATATCGGACGGATGCAGACCGGGCGGTTTCACGGCCCCTTCTGCGTCGTATAAATAAAGGAGAAACCGAGATGATTCTGGATTTTTCATCCATGCAGGAAACGGCGTTGGAGCATTTCAACGGCGGCGAAAAAGCCCTGTGCGCAAAAATCTTCAACGACGGCAGCAACAAGATCCTGCGCGGCCGGCTGGAACCGGGCGCGTCCATTGGGCTGCACACCCACGAAACCAGCAGCGAGACCATCTTTTTCCTGTCCGGGACGGGTTATGCGCTGTGCGGCGGCGAGCGGGAGCCGGTCGGCCCCGGTCTGTGCCATTACTGCCCCAAAGGGACGGCGCATACCCTCATCAACGACGGGCAGGAGGACCTGGTCTTTTTCGCGGTCGTGCCGCAGCAGTGAGCGGCCGTCCGTTTTCCGAAAGGAAGCGTTGAGATGAAAACAGCAATTTTCATTGCCGCGGGCGCGTTCGTGTTCTGCCTTTTTGCGGCGAGCTTTTATCTGCACCGGTACGCGCTCGTGCGGTATTCCCGCAGGGATTGGAACTATGACCCGGCCACCGACGAGCGGGAGATGACCCCGTCCGGAAATTCTCCGCTGCGCATCGCGGCGCTGGAGGGGAACATCTGGTGGAACAAACAGCCGCTCGAGCGGCTGGAGGTCCAAAGCAGGGACGGGCTGCGGCTGGTGGGTCATCTGCTGCGCGCAAAGACCCCGAGCGACCGGCTTGCGTTCGTGATTCACGGACACCGCTGTGTGTCCGGCGAGATGGGCTTTATCGCCCGCATGTATTACGAACACGGCTATAATGTTTTCATGCCGGACCAGCGCGCCCACGGCAAAAGCGCGGGGCGTTATATCGGCATGGGATACCTGGAAAAAGGGGACATGATCCGCTGGCTGGACAGGGTGATCCCGCTGTTTCCGCCTGGCCTGAAGGTGGTGCTGCACGGCATCTCGATGGGCGCGGCGACGGTCATGATGACGGTGGGCGAGCCGGGCCTGCCCGGAAATGTCCGCTGCGCCGTTGAGGACTGCGGCTATACCGACGCCTACGGCTCCTTTTTGTTCCACATGCAGCTGGACATGAAGGCGGTGCCGTTCAAAAAGCTGATCATTTCCACCGCAAGCCTCATCAACCGGCTGACCGGCGGCTATGGCTTCAAACAGGCAAGCGCGGTTGAACCGCTGCGCCGCAGCCGCACCCCGATGCTCTTTATCCACGGCACCCACGACCTTGTGGTCCCGTTCGAGATGATGCGCGAGCTCTATGACGCCTGCGCCGCGCCGAAAAAGATGTTTATCGTCGAGAACGCCGCGCACGGCGTCTGCTATTTTGAAAACCGGGAACTGTATGAAAAGACGGTGCTGGATTTTGCCGAAGATTATATGCGGGACTGACCGCCGCGCTCAGCGCTGCGGCCGGCCGGGAGCCTGCCCTTCGCTGTGATCCTGGGCGATGAGGTAAAAGGAGATAAATTTCATCATGCTGCGCAGATCCTGCGGCGCAAGCGCATAATTGCTGTTCTCCCCGACCAGAATGTCAATACCGCCGATACCCATATTGTGGGTCAGGTTGGACTGATGCTCGATCAGGGCGGAAAAGGCGAAGGGCTCCCCTTCCTTTTCTCCTTCAAAATGCAGTCCGCGCCAGTCGGCGGTCATGACGCCCGAACCGCACAGGGTGTAGCCGAACCGCCCGTCCACCGTTTTGTAAAGCCGGCAGGGACGGGAATAGGGAAAGGCGCCGGCTTCCGCTTCCTTCCGTGCCTCGGCGTATTCCCAGCAAAACCAGCTGACCGGATTGTCATAATACAGCCTGCCGCCCGAAACGGGCCGCAGCAATCCGTATTCATCCAGCGCGACCGCATAACCGCAGTGCTCGCAGACCAGCTTTTCGCCGTCCGGCTGCATGGCGGGGTCGGCGCCGCAGGCGGGGCAGCGGTAGAGGATGCTCTGCAAACCGTCCGCCGTCCTGCGGGGGCGGAAATGCACCTTCTCTTTGCGCTGCCATTCGTATTCATTATAATCCAGCGCTTCGCGCAGGCCTTCAAAAATCTCCTGCGCGGTCAGTGAAGAAAGCTGCTGCGGCGTGTACAGAACCGAAGCGCTCGCCTGCATAACGCCGCGGAAGGTCTTTCCGCGCGCCCATTTCGGGCAGGAGAGATGGTTGCCGTGCACCTTGCAGATCACCACGGTAATCCCCAGTTTTTTGACCAGCTTGCCGATGCTCGGCTCAATGCGGCCGGTTGCGCCGGTATAGGTCACCTGTCCTTCGGGGAAAATTCCGATGTTCTGCCCCTGCTTTGCCGCGGCGAGGCAGGCGCGGACCGAACCGGTGTCCGGCACAAACTGGCGTTTGGGGATGCAGCCCATAAAGCGCAGCAGCCGTCCAAGCAGAAAATGCCGGAAAAAATAGGTCGTGACCATGAAATTCAGCCGCAGCGGATAAAGCGCGCAGGCCATGGTGATAAAATCGAGGTTGCTCGCGTGGTTGCCCAGCACAATGACCGGGCCGCGCAGACCCTTGATGCCGGACCGGTCCAGCCGCAGCCGGTAAACCAGCCGCATATACAGTCCGCAGAAAAACACCGCCAGCGCATAAAGGACCGCGTTTGGCCTGCGGGGCGCGCCGCCCCGTTTGGAGGATACAGAGTTCATTACCAACACCGCCGGATTCTTGAAATAAAGTGCCATTTGACACGAATAATAATAGCATATTCAGACTTTGTATAAAAGGGTCGTCCCCCGGGCGGCCCAAGGCTCAGGAAAGAGGATTTCGCAGCAAGATGTCAAACCGGATAACCAAAAGAAAAATACTGCTTTTTGCACTGCTGATCGCCCTTATCGCGGCGCTGGTCGGCGGCGTCGGACTGCTTGCGGGCGGCCGCGCACGGGTTCACGGATATTCCGGGACCATCGTGATGAGCGCCGAGGTGCAGGAGGACGGCAGCTTCCGGCTGCAGGTCGACCGGCACAAAGAGGATTACGGGCTGGGCAGCATAGCCCTTGCGCGGGTGGTGGACGCGGTCAACGAGCAGCAGAACCTGGACGTCGACCTGATCTCGGGCGCGACCGAGACAAGCGCGGCCGCGCTGGAATGCGCGCGCAAGGCGCTGGAAAACGCCGGAATAGATACCGGGTCGCTGCAGGGCACAGAGTCTGGCGGCGGGGAAGGATTTGTGGATTACAGCTGCGACGTCGTCGTTGTCGGCGCGGGCGGCGCGGGACTGACCGCGGCGCTCAGCGCGGCGCAGAACGGCAGCCAGGTCATTGTTGTGGAGAAGATGGGAATGGCGGGCGGCCCAACGGTGCGCAGCGAGGGGATGCGGATGGCGGCCGGCACCGAATTGCAGGCCTATAACGGCGTGCGGGACGGCAGCGCCTCTTTTTCCAGCTTTCTTTACGGGCTGTGCGACCCGCTCATCAGCCAGCAGAACCGCATCGTGACCCTCTCCGAGCATTCCGCGGACAACCTGAAAATGCTGGAGGATCTGGGCGTCCGGTTTTCCGACACCCTGCTGCGCAGCGCGGACGGGGTCGCGCGGGTGCATGTCGCGATTGATCCAAACGGCAACGCGGGCGGCGGCGCGATCGTGCAGCCGCTGCTCAACGCCTGCGAAGAGGCGGGCGTGCAGTTTGTCTATAACAGCGAGGTCTACGAGCTGATTCGGGATATATCCGGTTCGGTGATCGGGGTGCGCGCCGAGCAGACCGACGGCGACGTCCTGACCGTATGGGCGAAATCGGTCATATTGGCGACGGGCGGCTACGACCGCAGCGACGTCCTGCTCAAGACCTACAATCCGGGCGGCGGGACGCCGGCCTATTCCTACAGTTCGCCGGGAAATACCGGCGACGGAATCCGTCTTGCGGATCAGGCGGACGCGATGATTCTGGACGGGTCGCTGATCGCGGAGCTGCATGATTTCTACGCGGGCACAAACGACAACGCCGGACTGCTGGTCACC
>CALWZE010000083.1 GCA_944385925.1 uncultured Clostridia bacterium | reverse complement strand
CCGAGGAGGTGCTTTACCGGGAGGAGAATGCCCGCCCGGTGCTGGTGTTCGTGAACTTTGAGCAGTGGCGGGAGGAGCCGGACACCGAGATCGTCCTTGTGACAAACGGCGGCGTTGAGGTGAGCTGGTGCCCGCTGAACGACGAGTACGGCGTGCCTGCCGTGCCCATAGGTGAAGATTATGTCCCCATGCTGCTGGATTTCGCGTTTTTCGGCAGCATTGTCGGATCGGATTATCCCGAGGGCTGGGATTCGGGAGGATGGAGCGGATATCCAACGGATATGGGGCTTGCGGATACCACCTGGAAATGTGAACACTGGTTTATGGAGCTGCAGTGGGAAAACGCAGACCCGGACTATTCCGGCGCTGCGGAACTCTACTATCAGGCTGAGAAAGACCAGGCATATACGCTTGCTTATTCCGGGGTTTGGCGCATGGAAGAGGACTGCCTGCATCTGGAGGTTTTTGACAGCGCGGGCGCCGATGTCATCGGCAATTTTCCGGTGCGGAACAATTTTGCCGGCGAAACCCTCAACATCCGGCAGGACCCTGAAACCGGCGTCTGTCCGCCTTTTTTCGGCGACGGTGTATCCGAAATGAACCTCGAACTCGAATATACGTTTGCGACCGAGTAAGATAAACGGCGCGCGGCCGCGCAAAGGGCCGCGCGCAAAAAGACACGGCCCGGGACACCTGAAATGAGCGGCTGCGTTTTTGCGCGCCGCGGTCCGGACGGACCGGAGCGGCGGACAGGCGGAAAATCTGCGCTTTTTCGGATATTCCGTTCCGGGCCGGCGCGGGGCTTTGGACACATAACCCGGCCTTGCGGACGGCGGCGTGAAGCCGGAACGTTTCCTGCGGCCCGGACCGCTTCAAAACCGAACGAAGCGAGGGACTGCCGCAGGAGCACCTGCGCCGCATGCCGGGATGAGCAACAGGAATACGGGAGATTTCCGGGAATGAGAGGAGGAACCGTATGAGCATTTTTGACAAACTGAAACATACCGCGATGGATACTGCAGCGGCGGCTGCCGCATCTGCCGGAAATAAATCTGAAACCTTTATCTTCACGGCGCTGCCCGAAAGCCTTGCCGAGCTGCAGGCTCTTCCGCAGGCGTCTCTCGACACCCCGTTTCAGACAGCCGCGCTGACCGTTCTGGCGCTATGCGCATATGCTGCAGATCAAAAAACCGGCACTGATATGCTGAACTGGCTGCGTGGGCCGAGGCCATTGAACGGACAGGACATTTCCTTCCTGAACGACCGTTTCCGTGACGGAAAGACCTATCTGCCCTTCACATATTTTGCCGGTTCCACTGCTGAAAACAACTATACGCCCACCTTGCCATATACCATCCGAATCGAAAGCAGTCATATTTCCGGTGAGGAGCAGGGCTATATGAAACTGTTTATCCCCTGCGGCGGTGCAGATGATCCTCGCCCAATCAAGCTGCGTCAGCGCGGCAGCGATGGAAAGTGGTTCCTCTGGGAACAGTATCTGCTCACCGGGGTCCGTACTCCAAAAGCTGCCGACCCGTGGGCGTGAACCAAAAGAAATTTTGCGGAAAAATCGGATCGGCGAACGAAGGGGGCTGAACACTCATCAAGACAATCGGAGAATTATTTGTGTTTGATAGAAGGTGCCGATCATGAAAACGGTTCTATTTATATCATCCAATAAGATGCTCGGGCAGGGACTATCGACGGCCGTTCAATCAAAGCCAGAGCTCAATTTCCTGTGGGCAGCCCAGCTCAGCTATTCGCAGGCTGTCGTCGGCGTCGATGTTTTCCATGCGGATGTAGTGATATTGGATATTGTAGATCGGTCGGATATTGAGCAGGCAATTGAGACCTGCCAATCATTCCGGCGTGCTGAACAGGGCGTAAAAATATTGCTTCTGGTCAGACCGGAACACCCAATTGTGCGCAAAGTGGCCGTAGACGCGAAAAATGCCGCTCTGGTAGATGATTTTGTTTTTTACGACAGTTCTCTGACCTATCTGCTTGCGAAATTAGAGGCGTTATAGTTTCTTTATGCTGCAATTCCCATAAGCTTTGCGCACTTCGATGGCGGGACCTGTTTCGGGATTGCGCCGATGATCGCCTTTCGGGTATATTCTTCCGGAGACGATCTTGTATTTTTGCTTCCTGATTCAGCGATTCCGGTTCTTCTGGTGACAGCAGCGCCTAAATGCGGCAGATTTTTTCATATAACCCTTTAAAGCATGTTTACGAAAACGTAGTGTCTCAGGGACTAGCCCCTGAGGCGGATTGCGTTAACTAACCCAGTGCTTGCTACGTCAGCAAGCTGACGTAAAATAGCCGGGTCATCGGGCTGCTGCGGAAAAGTTTTTGCTCTGAATACAGAGATGATCGTTAAAAACTCCTTTGATGGTAGGTGCTGATCCACGACTTCCATCCGGCTGAACAGAATCTGCCACAGGGGTCGGGTTGTGGCACGCTCTATCTCATCTATATTCAGATGCAATGTAATGCGGGACTGTAGTCGGCTTGCAATTCCTGTTCAAGCGCGATGACGGTTGTTTTTCTTTGGGTTGGGGCAGGCTGCAAAGTGGTTTGTAGTGGAGTGTGCGCCAGTTTTTGCCTGCGCGCTTGATCAGCGTCGAATGGGACAGCGCCTCGACCGGCGCTTCTAAGATGTACATTGTTTAGGGAAGCAATGTACACGGTATGCGAAAGGAAAAACGTTTGCTGCTGCCCGGACGGTCGCCCTGCCTTTTTCCGAGATAGAGCGGTATTCCGCATGGCGCTAAGCACCGAGAGCGTTATATCCCACAAAGACGACGATTTGGAAGGTCCTGGGAGCGTTGGAAACGCCACTTCGCGGACAAATCTACCGCATTTTGCACCTCGCAGAGAAATGCAGAATTCAGATTTTCTTCTGCACCAATTCTCCAAAACGGCTTTCCGCTGCCTCGATAAAGCCCGGCATATATTCCGAGCATACCATCCTCTGTGGAGCGGGGCGGACGAATTGACCTGAGCAGGCGGTGGAAACATCAAAGTGGCATTTGGCTGCTGTTTTCGTCGACTGCAAATTTCGACTCTCCGATGTGCATGGAATCGGTGATGGCATATCTCTGATTGACACGCGCTTTTGGCTTCTCTCCTTTCGCCGCCAGTCGAGCGACCCAAGATCTTTTTTGGGGCAAAACAAAACAGGGACGAAGGATCGTCCCTGTTTTGTTTTTTTAATATCGCGGTTTATTGGACGGCCAGCCAAAATCCTGGCGGCAATCCAGCACATAATCCGCATAAACGGTTCGGACCATAATCTGGTAAACCATTATATAGCGTTTTTCAAACATCCTGTACCGGTAGACGTTTTTGAGAATATATTCCCCGGACAACTATACGCATCTCTGAAGTGTGGTTTCCAGCGGCAGGGTGGATTTTCCGATATCAACAGTTCTGCTGCTTGCGGACTTGCCTTTGCGAAAAAAGTTGCATGGAAAAAGGTGTGATGCTATGTGATGAAGATGTCAATATGCCGACTGCTGATTACATAGAAGGCTTCTGAAGATTATGGGTGGACGCGCAAAAGTGCGTTTGACTTTGAGGCATAATCAAGTAAAATAAAGAAAAGGAGGGGGAATGTATGATCGACTCGAATGAGGCAGCGAAACGCTTGATGGTGCAAATCAAATTCGTGCTTTCCACTCTTCCAAAAATTGAGAAACGTGCTGCGGAATACCTGATCGAACATGTAAGTGAGATCGGGGATATGACTTTGGCGGATTTTTCGCGCAAATCCGGAAGTAGCCAAGCGTCTGTTATCCGGATGTGTAGACGTCTTAATTTGGATGGATACTATGAGCTGAAAACGATTCTCCAAAATTGTGACGATCCGAACGATTTCGAAAATTTTGATAATCCGCAGGGGATAAAAGCTGGGGATAGTATGGGCGAGATCCTACGTAAGGTGTTTTATGGCAATATACAGACCCTGACGGATTCCTTGGCCCTTGCCACAGAGGATGGGTATGAAGAAGCGCTCCAAGCTCTGTTGCATGCTAGATCTGTGTTTTTTTGTGCAATCGGCGATGCAGTGGTTCCATGTATGCTTGCCCAGAATAAGTTTATGAAAATAGGCATCCCGTGCACTGTGAATAGCGACCCGGACCTTCAAGTTATTCAGGCATCAAATCTTAGTGAGCGAGACGTGGCTATTGCAATTTCTCATACAGGCCGGTCAAGACCGGTGGTGGAAGCGATGAGAATAGCGCAAAAAAATGGCGCGATTACGATTGGGATTACGAAAATGCAGAAATCGCCGCTAGTACGTTATTGCAGAATAAAATTGTTCACGGCAACCATTGACTTGTCTGAGGGAAAGGAATTAGTTGCGCAGCGCATTGCTGAACAGGCTATTCTGGAAGCCTTATATTTAGGAGTGCTCCACAAGGGCGAGCCTCAATACAGACAACGCTTGAAAAAGGCTACAGAGGCGCTGGGAGTCAATAAAATTTTATAATATGATGATTCTGCCTGGGTGAAAGAGTAGATTCACTCGGTGGTCTCCTTGTTTGTGCATAACGGAATTGCTGCTTTCTCTGTCACAAACCTGCTAACATCCTTTGTATTTTATTTTGAACATTATGCGCTCGAGTCTCGTTTTGCTCTGTAAATTGTATGGAGAACACAGATGTATTCGGCTTGACATTCCTGCCTTCCCGGGGGTGGACGAGCAGGAGCTGGTATGCGTAAAAAAGAGGAGCAGATCTTCGAACTTTTGTTTAACAAAAAAACACCTGTCGTGTAGAATTTTTACGAGATCAATAGATGGCTTAATCAGAAAAGTGCATTTTCGAATCAAAATGATATTTTTTTGACTGGTGGGCTGTTGCATGTGTCTGTCAGAACTTTGTTCCAGTTTTGACAGTCCATGCAATGGCTTTTTTTGTTTGCATTTATTGCTCGATTTGCAAAAAACATAACATAGCAGAAAATAGATACGACATCATCTAAAAGAAGTAATTGATTTTTGTGATGAATCTGGAGCGCGTTGTGCATCAAAAACAATTGCTCTAAATACTTCATTTTTTATATAAAAAAATGAAGTAAAAAAATGGAAGATACGGAAAAAATAGGGGTTTTATAAAAAAATAACACTAAATTATATTGACATAGACAAAAAATACAGTTAATATATATAAAAACATAAATTTGTTTGCTTCGTTTTATTATTTACAAAACGGTGTTACGAAGGGGCTGTTAGGAGGATGGATGTTGAGTAAGGCAATTTTGCAGCTTGAGCGAATCGGGAAAAGCTTTGGGCCTACCCGGGCACTGCAAGACGTTTCCTTTGATATCTTAGAAGGGGAGATCCATGCTATCCTCGGCCAAAACGGCGCTGGAAAGTCCACGCTGGTAAACATCTTAGACAGTGTTTTTTCGGAGTTTGAGGGCAAAATCATCTTTCGCGGCCATGAGGTGTCTCGGCGTGAGATGAAAGAACAGTTTCGCACAAAGCTGGGCGTAGTCCATCAGGAATTTCCGTTGATTCCTCATTTAAGCGTTGCAGAGAATATTTATCTGGGTGAATTAACGAAACGAAAAAATGGGTACATAGAGTGGAACAAAATTTATGAAAAAGCCGCACAGCTGCTGGACACTTTGAAAATCCATTTGGATGTGCAAGCTAAAATTATAGCACTCAGTGCGGGCGAAAGGCAGCTTGTTTCAATCGCGCGTGCACTGGCGAAAAATCCGGAAGTGCTCGTGTTTGATGAAGCGACTTCAACTTTAACGGATAATGAAGTTGAGATTTTGTTTGAACTATTAAATCGTCTTAAAGCAAATGGACGAGGTATAATCTTTATTTCGCACAAAATTGAAGAGATTCTTCAATTGGCCGATCGTGTTACGATTTTGCGAGACGGAATGTCGGTAGGGACAAAGAAGACATCGGAAATAGACCGCTATGAGATGATTAGTCTGATGGCCGGCAGAACCGTTGAAAACCAGTTTCCGCCGCGTTTGCATTGTGCGGGCGACGAGATGCTGCGGATTGAAAATCTCAGTGGGGAAGCCTTTCAGAATTGCAGTTTTGCGGTGCGCAGCGGAGAAGTGCTCGGAATTGCCGGATTGGTTGGTTCGGGAAGACCTGAATTACTGAAGACTATCTTTGGGGCAATGCGTGCAAAAAATGGGTCGATTTGGCTGGATGGAAAACAGATTTCGATCCGTAAACCGCTGGATGCTATTCAGGCAGGAATCTACTTCGTTCCTTCAGAACGGCGAAAAGAAGGCGTATTTCAACAAATGAGCATACGCGATAATCTGACCATTTCAATGTTGCGCAATTACAGTCGTGCAGGCTGGATTGATCAAGCAAAGGAACAAGAAGTTGCAGGAGAATATATTGAAAAACTAAAGATTAAAACGACCGGAGATACTCAGCTTATCAAAGAACTGAGCGGAGGAAATCAGCAAAAAGTGATTATTTCCAGGTGGTTATCTGGAACCGGTCGGGTCTTTTTATTTGACGAACCAACCCGTGGCTTGGATGTGGGCGTGAAATATGATGTTTATGAACTGATCAATCAAATCAAACAGTCTGGCGGCGCAGTGATTATGGTCTCCTCCGAGTTGCCGGAACTGTTAGCCATGAGTGACAGAGTCATAACAATGTATGAGGGGAAAGTTACAGCTGAGATGGACAACGATAATCTGGATCAAGAAACTGTTTTGGAATCCATGATGAATCCTGTTCGCGAAATATAGGAGGCGCTTGCAAAAGATGAATCAAAAAACGACGAAATCGTTCAAGAACTCTGTTGTGCGTTTTTTTAACTCACAGCGCATTCTGCTTGTGCTTATATTCTTGGCGCTGGTTATGAGTCTGACCATTGAAAATTTCGCATCGGTTGGCAACATTATGACCATCGCACGACAGGTTTCAGTTTATGGAATCATTGCGGTCGGAATGACTTTTGTTATTATGACCGGCGGGATAGATATTTCGGTCGGTTCTACGGTTGCGCTGGGCGGTGTTGTGGCCAGCATATTGGATCTGGCTGGAATGCCTGTTGTGGTTAGTGTAATTGGCGCAGTTTTGGTTGGAGTGATCGCCGGCGGCATCAATGGATTTTTGGTCGCATATTGCAGAATGCTTCCCTTTGTGGCGACGCTTGGTATGCTGAATATTATCCGTGCCACGGCATTGATTATCACCAACGGTTCAGCAAAGTACGGAATGAGTGATTCCTACTTATTTCTGTCGTCTGGCTATTTTTGGGTTATCCCCATTCCGGTTATCGTAATGCTGCTTATTTTCCTGCTTGGAGGAATTTTGATCCGGCGCTTTACGCTGGGACGTTATTTTCTTGCGGTCGGTGGTAGCGATGAATCTGCCAGACTCGCGGGAATTAATACAAAAGCCGTGAAACTTTCGGCTTATATCATTTGCGGTGCGCTTTCAGCTCTGGCCGGCGTGTTGCTGTCGTCTCGTTTGGGAACGGCGCAGCCCAGTACCGGACAAGGTTATGAACAGACGGTCATTGCGAGTGTGGTTATCGGCGGAACATCCTTGCTGGGTGGCGTTGGTAGCATGATTGGTACCCTGTGGGGTACGCTTATTTTGGGATTGGTCAGCAGTGCGCTGAATCAACTTAATGTCCAGCAGTTCTATCAAACTTTTGTCACAGGCCTAATCGTTCTTATTGCCGTTCTTTTGGACGTGATGAAAAAAGACCGGCAGTAGAAAAATTATTGGTTGGTAATGAGCAAGCATTATTAAATTATCTGAAAAGGAGTAGGGTTATGAAAAAGTTTTTGGCATTGTTCCTGGTGCTGGTCCTTCTTACCAGTTGTCTGGCTGGATGCGGAAATTCCAGCGAGGCACCCGCAAATGAAGGTACGGATCCTGCCGCAGAGGCAGGGGAAGATCAGGAGATCAAGGTTGCGGTCATCCTGAAGTCGCTGACCAATTCCTTTTGGATGATGGCGAAGAGCGCCGCAGAGGAAAAGGGGGAGGAATTGGGCATTGAGGTCGAAGTGTTCTCAATTACCGAGGAGACCGACTATCAGGCTCAGGTCAATACTATTGAAGACTGCGTGAACAAGGGCTTTGATGCTATCGCAATCGTTCCGGCGGACAGCAACGCAGTCGTTCCTGCGGTCAAATCAGCAGTTGAAAGCGGAATCCCGGTTTTGGCAATTGACACCGAGCTGGGTGAAGAGAACCTCGCCGTCAGCTACATCGGCAGTGATAATGTCGAGGGCGGAAAAATGGCCGCGCAGTACGTGATCGAGCAGGTCGGCACCGAAGGCCAGATTGCTGTAATTCGCGGCTCTGAGGCGCAGACGGTCGAGATCCAGCGCTATACAGGTTTTGCGGATGAAATCGCAGCCTCTTCTGAGCTTGAGATTGTCGCCGAGGCTTATGCAGACTGGGCTGCGGACAAAGCTGCTAACGTTATGGAGGATTTCCTTGCAACTAATCCTGAAATCAAAGCAGTGTTCTGCGAATCGGACATGATGGTTATCGGTGCCTCTCAGATTGCGAGAGCGGCGGGCAGAGACGACATTGTCTTTGTCGGACTCGATGGTACGGTTGATGCTCTGCGCTATGTCGAAGACGGCACGATCAACGCGGATGTTGCGCAGCGCCCGGATCTGATGGGTTCTTATGCTGTTGAGGCGATGTATAAATTGGCTAAGGGCGAAAGCATCGATCCTGTGATTGTGACGCCGATGGATCTTGCGACTTCAGAGACGGTTGGCGAACTGATCAAACTTTGGGAAGCTGTTGGATTCTAAACGGATAGAGGCAATTATTGCATTCTAAACGCTGGACGATTATGGATTAGGCTTGCTGATTGTAATTTCTAAATTTAAGCTGGATATTCATGGAGGGATTCTTATGGTTTCAAAGGAAGAATATGAGCGCTGTAAGGAAAGAGCATTAGATTTCCTGGAGAATAAAGCAAAAATAGCGGTCAATGATCGGGAAAAAGCCGAACTGGAAGTCGCAGATTTTGGGCTTAATCGAATCAAAGATTTCGGCGTGCAGTTGATTATCATGGTGAATACTGATCGTGTCAGTGCAAAAGAAGTTGTTATTTTCCCGAATCAAATTTGTCCGCAACATTATCATCCGGTAAATCCTGGCAAAGAAGAAACATTTCGGTGTCGTTGGGGGAAAATGTACCTCTATGTAGAGGGAGAACCGACGCCGAATCCGCTTGCGGTTGTGCCGGAAGATAAGAAAGACACCTTTACAGTATGGCACGAGATTGTCCTGAATCCGGGCGATTGCCACACGGTGCTGCAGGGAACGAAACATTGGTTCCAGGCTGGGCCGGAAGGAGCTGTTTTCTCGGAATTTGGCACGCACAACGATGATGCCACGGATGTTTTTGACGATCCGGAGATCCAGCGTATCCCCTAATGATTAGATAAGATGAACGAACAGGTCGTCATGCTACAGGCGCGTACTTTGCGTCTGTAGCTGACATCCTGGCATCGGACAAAGAGTATGACTCTCTGGTCAGATGGGTAATGCACAGTATTAAGCGGCTCAATGAAAAATGCAAAATACTTGCAGATGTTTGTCAACATATAAACAGAGCTAAAATTATCCGTTTGACAGTGGTCTTAAGGTGATGATAGAAAGAGAGGAACTTCACGTGGTACGGTCTTTTAGAGATGCTTTATCCAGAACATTGCTTCAAATTGCCGAAGAAGATCAGACGGTAATCGTTTTGACTCCTGATTTAGCACGAGCCGTGCGTATACAGGATTTTTCGGCAAAGTATGGATCTCAGTTTGTTTCTGGAGGTATCAGTGAAGCCAATTTGGTTGGGGTAGCTGCGGGATTAGCTTCGGTGGGGATGATGCCAATTATTGTTGGATTTTCAATGTTTGTGGCAGAAAAACCTTTTGAACAGATCCGCAACATCATCGCTTATCCGGATTTTAATGTGAAGATCATAGCGACACATGGTGGAATTTGTGTAGGAAAAGATGGTGCTACGCATCAGGCTATAGAGGATTTGGCAATCATGCGTATACTGCCTCAAATGCGAGTTTTTGCGGCTTGCGATGTGTCGCAGACGGAATCCTTGATTCAAACCATCTGCTCATCGACAGGGCCGTCGTTTCTCCGGCTGGGACGAGATGAGGCACAGGACATTTATGAAAATGACGGGTGCATAACAAATGTCGGAGGAGCAGATGTTTTGCGCGACGGCTCAGACGTGGCGATCGTTGCAATCGGCACAATGGTAGGAAACGCCTTGCAGGCTGCTGAAGAACTGGAAAAAGAAGGGGTTGATGCGGCAGTTATCAATGCTTATTCTCTCAAACCATTAAATGAAAGCCTGCTTTTGTCTTATTTTGACCGCTGCGGTTGTGTAGTGACTGCCGAAGATCACCTTGTCGCAGGTGGACTTGGCGGAGCAATCTGTGAACTCTCAGCAAAAAAACGGGTAATTCCGGTTGAATGCGTCGGTGTAATGGATAGATTTGGTGAATCAGGAAACCAGGCGGAACTGTATGAGAAGTATGCTTTGACACCGCAAGCAATTGTTGCTGCGTCTCGAAAGGTAATGGGTAGAAAACATGAGTGTGAATAGCGAATATTTTACTGTACCTGAGTTGGAAGCGAAGGCGAAAGAACTGCGCAGGACGGTTGTTAATATGGTGTATCAGGCAAAATCCGGTCACCTGGGCGGATCTTTGTCCATGGTGGAGATGCTGGTAGCACTTTACTATAGACAAATGCGGGTCGATCCGAAAAATCCAAAATGGGAGGATCGTGACCGATTTGTATTGTCTAAAGGACATACGGCTCCTGCATATTATGCGGTGCTTGCAGATAAGGGATTTTTTGACCGATCTGCCCTTTTAACACAGTATCGCCAGTTGAACTCGATCTTACAAGGCCACCCGGACTGCAAAAAGACACCTGGCGTGGACATGAGTTCGGGCTCTTTGGGAATCGGATTGTCCACTGCATGTGGGATGGCACTCGGCGCCAAGCGACTGGGCAAGAATTTTCGCGTTTACTGCATTGTAGGAGATGGTGAACTCAATGAAGGCGAAATTTGGGAAGCAATTATGTTTGCGCATTTTCATCGATTGGATAATCTCACTGTTCTCGTTGATAAGAACAAAATGCAAAACGATGGCTTGACCTCTGAAGTGATGGATATGGATGAGCTGGATGACAAGTGGCGCAGTTTTGGCTGGTCAGTCTATCACGTGGATGGACACAATATTCAAGATATTCTTACAGCTCTGAATCAGCCAAGTGATCAGCCCAAGGTCATTATTTGCGATACAATTAAGGGAAAAGGCGTCTCGTTCATGGAGATGAACATAAAGTTTCATGGCGGTTGTCCAACCAAAGAAGAGTATGAGCAAGCGATGAAGGAGCTGGCGTAATGACAAATTCTTATTTCATTGGTGTGGACATTGGAACCTCGGGTACGAAAGCAGTTCTGACAGACCAAACCGGAAAAATCTATGCGGAAGCACTGCAGGAATATGGTGTTATTACGCCACGGCCTGTTTGGGCTGAACAGGATGCACATATTTATGAACAGGCGAGCTTTGCCGTTATTCATCAGGTAGTCCGGGAAAGCAGTGTAGACTCGCAGAAGATTAAAGGGATTTGCATAAGCGGCTTATATGGCGGAAGTGGTGTGCCGCTTGATGAGAAGATGAATCCGCTTGCACCATGTATTATTTGGATGGATCGCCGCGCAGTGGATATCTGCGACAAGCTGAACGCCCAGTTGGATACCAACGAGCTTTTGGAGATTACAGGCAATGGAATTGATCCATATTTCGGCTATGTTAAAATGCTTTGGATTAAAGAGCATCAGCCGGAGCTATGGAAAAAAATCCGTCTTTTTTTGCCCCCTAACCAATATGTAATCTACCGGCTCACCGGAGAGGCCGTAATCGATTATACTTCGGCGGGAAACCTTGGCGGGATATACGACTTTAGCGCACATTGTTGGTCCCAAACCATGCTGGACAAATTGGGGATTCCGCGTCAGCTTCTACCAAGCAGGATACTTGAACCACAGGAAATAGCGGGATATTTAAGACCGGAACAGGCCGCAGAATTAGATCTGCCGTCGGGCATACCTGTTTGCGCAGGTTGCATTGATTGTTTGGCATCTACATTGGCGACCGGCGCATTGGATGATGGTCAAAACGTGGCTATTGTAAGCACCTCCATTAACTGGGGATTAATTCACGGCGCTAAACCATCCAACCCCGAGTTTATTTCAATGCCGTATTGCAAAGAACCCCAAAAAATGATTTACACTTATGGTGGTGCATCGACAGCGGGAGCACTTCTCCGCTGGTATCGTGACCTTGTAGTTCCCTATATAGAAGATGAGTACGGCAAGGCGCAGCGAGCCAGCTACCGTCAATTGGATGAATTGGCTTCTGAACTGCCGCCAGGCAGCGACGGCTTGCTGGTTTTACCCTACTTTATGGGCGAGCGAAGCCCGATTTGGGACTCAAAAGCGCGAGGCACGATTTTGGGATTAACTTTAAAACACACAAATATCCATATTTATCGCGCGATTTTGGAAGCGGTTGCTTTTTCGCTTCGCCACATTATTGAGAGCTCGGGCATCGAGCAGCGAGAAGGAAGCAGTTGTGTATTAATCGGCGGCGCTTCCCGCTCGACACTCTGGCGGCAGATTTTTGCAGATGTTCTTGGAATGCCGATTGTATATTCCGCGCAAAATGTTGAAGCGCCACTTGGCGACGCATTTATGGCGGCGATGGCTGCAGGCAGTGTATGTGACTATACGGAAATTCGAAACTGGGTCGAATTTGGACAGACAGTTCGACCAAATTGGGAAAATCATCGGATCTACTCTGAGCTCTTTTCGCTTTATAAAAAGCTCTATCCTGCTTGCAAAGAGACAATGCACAAGCTGGCGGCTTACCAAGAGTCTGATACGGTTGCAGAGTGATGCAGGGTGTTTCCTTTTTAACCGGTTATGTCTGCCTGGCAAAGGTGGATATGTTGCTGTGTTTTAACTGTAATTCGGATTTAACGAGATAAAACGCGGGGCCCCGTAATACGGGCTCCGCGTTTTATCAATAAATCCTACAATTCTGTTATCGGAAACAAATCTGAACCAGGTTATGGACAGGCCATGTCAAAAAACATTTGAATTTTTCAAGGACTAGCAAAAACTTGTCGATTGGGGAGAGAGACAGTGCCATGTAGAAGATTTTAATCTTCCTGATAAACTGTTCCAAATTTTGCAGACTGTATAGAAAGCTCTGGCTGAAAAAGTTAAGATTTGGACGCAAAGGCAGTGTGCCAGCGGTACCTCTCCCTTTTAAGCTGGGTGCTCTTAAGTTAAAAAATAGATAGCTGTTTCTGGAGATTGTAAAGAATTTACATATGACTCCCACGGTATACTGGCGCTGTGACAAAATAGGTCATGATATTTTACCTTTTTCATTACTTTATTTCATTTCTGCGCGGTGTCGAAAGTCCCGCGGCAATTAATTCTCCTTACAAATCTGCTGTATCCCATGGGGTTGTTCTGCCAAAGGGCCTTGGGCACGTCACATTTCCTTGGTTGCATATCTGCTTATTTACTGGCTTGCGATGTTTTGAACTTCTATTTCCCGACTCCATAGGCCGACAAACCGGATTGTAAACTGTTTAAAAACAGATCTGCGGCTTTGGTAAAAATCTGAGACTTTTTCCACACAAGATACATTCCCAGCTCCAGCGCAGGGAACAGCGGCCGAAAACAAAGGTTGCTGCCGTTTGTGTTGACCAGTTTTTGCAATGTAAACGCATATCCCATGCCCTCATCCACCATTAGGGAGGCATTATAAATTAAATTGTAGGTGGCAACAGGCAGCAATTCTGCCGGGTCCTTACCAAGCCACCGGTACAGTCCGCTTTTGTTGTCGTTTTGGCGGGAAAGGATTAACGGCTTGTCCCATAGATCCTGCGGTTCAACGGCTGATTTATCTGCGAGAGGACTGCTGCGCTGCATTAAAACACCCCAGGTGTCCTTCATCGGAAGTTCCATATAATTGTATTTGGATTTATCAATATCCCCAAGCAGAATCCCAAAATCCAACAGACCTTTATCTAATCGCTCACAGACGTCCATCGCGTCGCCGCTGACAATATGAAAGCGAATGGCCGGGTTATCTGTTTGCAGCTTTTTTGCGGCTTTGGCGATTTGCCTGACGCCGTCGGTTTCTCCGGTTCCAATATAAATGTCGCCGCTCACAGAGCCTTCCTTTTGCATGACCTCATTCTGTGTCCTGCTTACCAGATCCAGAATTTCCTCGGCTCTTTTCCGCAAGAGAATGCCATCCTCGGTGAGCGCAATCTTTCGGCTGCCCCGGATGAGAAGCTGTTTGCCCAATTCTGATTCCAGTTCCTGGAGCTGTCTGGAAAGGGTGGGCTGGGTTAGGTGCAGTGATTGCGCTGCTGCGGTGATAGACTGCTCTTTTGCAACTGCCAGAAAATACTGCAAGACTCTCAGTTCCATAAATTGTGTCCTCCGATATAGATTATTATAAGGAAATTCCCATGCTTTTCAAGCATGGGAATTTATTAATTATAAGTATTTGTTATAAGATCGAAAGGGGGATAAAATTAATTAAAAATAAAGTTAGGGGATCTCATGGAACTGGCTGAATTTCTGGAATGCCTTAATAGCGGGAAAACAGTTGAGGGCGGAAGCGATGTACATCAATTTATGCACGGCGTAAGTCAGGAAGCACAGAGGCTGACTGCACAGATAAATGGAAGCTATCATGAACCGGACGAGTTAAGAAAACTTTTTGCACAATTGATAGGGAAACCGGTTGATGAGACGTTTACCTTATTTCCGCCCTTCTATACAGATTGCGGAAAAAACATATCAGTTGGAAAAAACGTGTTTATCAATATGGGATGCAAGTTCCAGGACCAGGGCGGCATTTATATCGGCGACGGTACGCTTATCGGCCATGGTGTGGTTTTGGCGACCTTAAACCATTTGCTGGAGCCCAGCAAGAGAAGCTCGATGGTTCCGGCGCCGATTCATATAGGGAAGCGCGTCTGGATCGGCTCCAACGCGACGGTGCTTCCGGGAGTGACCATTGGCGACGGGGCGGTAATCGCTGCCGGCGCGGTAGTGACCAAAGACGTGCGGTCCAACACGCTGGTTGGCGGCGTGCCTGCGCGCTTTATGCGGGAGATCACGGAAAACGAGAAGGAATCGTGATCAGTGTAATTCATTAAAAGACCGCGCGGTGAAGGCGCGCTTGGCCTTAACAAACAGCATTCGGAAAAAACAAATTATCATCAGTTTTCGGATGTGCACGGCTCTTTCAGATACGGATAGCGTGGGAGAGTTCGTGCTTTGACAGGGCGGGGATTTATCTCTGCTTTTCGGCCGGGTGAAAAGAAATTTAGGATAAAAATTCGATAAATGCGATTATACTGCTTTCGCTCCCGCCAGGCGCGCCTTAAGAGCTGTAAAAGGCAGAGATCTTGAAAACAGGCCGGCCTTGAGAGCGGGCGTGGGACAGGCGCCGAAAGGAATTGTTTCCGGCAGATTGAAAGACAGCTGCAATGATGATTCAAGACAATATCATTGTGTCAAGACGATTATAAAAACTTTTCATAACAGCAGCTTTGCGCGGTGAGAAATCGTTCGCAGGCGGCTGCAAAACGCAGGGAGGATTATTTTATGGCAGAAACTTTAACATTAACGCAAGAATGGGATAAAACTTTTCCCAAAAGTGCCAAAACAGAACATTCCAAGATCACTTTTCATAATCGATATGGTATTACGCTTGCTGCCGATCAGTATGTTCCCAAGAATGCAAGCGGCAAATTGCCGGCAATAGCGGTATGCGGGCCATTCGGCGCTGTCAAAGAACAGTCGTCCGGCCTTTATGCGCAGGCAATGGCGGAGCGGGGATTTTTCACCATCGCATTTGATCCGTCATACACGGGGGAAAGCGGAGGATCACCGCGCAATGTGGCTTCGCCGGACATCAATACCGAGGATTTTCAGGCCGCGGTCGATTATCTGTCCGTGCAGGAATCGGTCGATCCGGAGAAAATAGCGATTATCGGAATTTGCGGATGGGGCGGGATGGCGCTTAATGCCGCCACACTGGATACGCGCATCAAAGCTACGGTGACTTCTACCATGTATGATATGACACGCGTCACCGCAAACGGTTACTTTGATGCGGAAAACAGCGCGGAAGCCCGAAAGGAAAAGCGCAGAGCTTTGAACGCGCAGCGCACCATCGACTATAAAAATGACGCCTATGCCCGCGCCGGCGGTGTGCTGGACCCGCTGCCGGAAGACGCGCCGTACTTTGTAAAGGATTATTACGACTATTATAAAACGCAGCGTGGATATCATGCCCGCTCCCTGAACTCGAACGATGGGTGGAACGTAACCTCCGCGCTGTCCTTCCTCAATATGCCGATTCTGCAATACAGTCAGGAAATCGAAAGCGCCGTTTTGATGATTCACGGGGAAAAAGCGCATTCCTGTTATTTTAGTCAGGATGCTTTTAAAAAGCTGATTGGGGAGAACAAAGAATTGCACATCATTCCCGGTGCGGTTCATACGGATCTGTATGATAAACTTGACGTTATTCCTTTCGACAGAATTGAAGGTTTTTTAAGACAATATTTGAAGGCTTGACGGAAGGGAAAAATGAAAAGAGCAATTCTGTTGTGCTGCCTGCTTTTTTTCATGCTGTGTCTTTCTGCTTGCGCAGAAGAGAATACTTCAGAGCAGGTAGATACTGCCCGGCAGGAAACAGAAACAGTGGATGATGAGCGGCAGACAGGGGATTTTCAGGAAACCGGGGAGGCAGACAGATTGAAAATTACGGTTGGTGACCATGTGTTTTATGCTGATTTTGCGCAGAACGACTCCGCCCGGGAATTTAAAGAACTGCTTTCTCAGGGCGCGATAACCGTAAGCATGGAAGATTACGGGGGATTCGAAAAGGTAGGTTCCCTCGTCGCGCAGATAACGCGCAATGATGAGCGGATAACCACGGTCCCTGGCGATATTATTCTTTATCAGGGAAATCAGATCTGCATCTACTACGGAACAAATACCTGGAATTTTACCAGGTTGGCAAGTATCCAGGACGCTGACGGACTGGCAGAGAAACTGGGAAACGGATCGATAGAGGCTGTTTTTTCGCTGGAATAACGGCAAAGCGGTTGAGGCGATGTGAACCGTTTTGAAATTCAGGCAAACGGCCAGGGCAACGGCGAAAAAAGAATGCTTAAGATGTGCGGCCCATTTTGCAGTTTACCGAGTCGGAATAAACAATTAATAGAAAAGGAGAGAAAGTATGGCTGTGAAACAGACGGCAGGAAGGGCGTCTTTAGGGGAATTTGCGCCCAAATTTGCCGAATTAAATGACGATGTGCTGTTCGGAGAAGTCTGGAGCCGGGAAGATAAACTGTCTTTGCGGGATCGGTCATTGATTACGGTGGTGTGCCTGATGGCGCAGGGGCTGGTGGACTCTTCCTTTCAATACCATCTGAATACCGCGAAAAATAATGGTATTTCAAGAACAGAAATGGCAGAAATACTGACCCATGCGGCATTTTACGCTGGATGGCCAAAGGCGTGGGCGGCATTCAACATGGCAAAAGAAGTGTATCGGGATTCAGAAGAAACCGATGCAAAGGCGCTGCACCAAAACAGTATGATTTTCCCTATCGGGGATTACAATAAGGAGTATGCGCAGTATTTTACAGGAAACAGTTATCTTGCGCCTGTGTCAGACAGACAGATCAGCGTGTGCAACGTAACCTTTGAGCCGGGATGCCGCAATAACTGGCATATTCATCATGCAGACCGGGGCGGCGGACAGATCCTGATTGCCGTGGCTGGCCGCGGATATTATCAGGAATGGGGAAAAGAGGCCAGAGAACTGCGGCCGGGCGATGTGGTCAATATCGCTGCTGGTATAAAACATTGGCATGGAGCGGCGCCTGACGCATGGTTTTCGCATTTGGCGCTTGAGGTTCCTGGGGACAACTGTTCGAATGAATGGCTGGAGGCTGTGGATGATCAGATGTATGAAAAAGTGGCAGGTCAGGATCTTGAAATCACAAACGAACAGCCGTGTTAATGCAGTTTTGCTTTGTTTAAAAGTGTAATTTAAACTCGTAATATGAAAAGTTTGAAACGCACCAAAAAAGCCGCCCGATGCCGGGCGGCTTTTTTGTGATCGACATTGGATATTTGTCTTAAGCACATGCCTGGGTTTTATAGCTCTTGAGAAGGGACAGCGGGAGATTCTTCGGAATTTTTGTAAGCGGAAGGGGTTATGCCAAGTATTTTTTTAAAAACCCTGCAAAAATAATTCGGGTCTGAAAAACCGACAGCATAAGCAACGGTCTTTATGTTGGCATTGTTTTCGCGCAGCATCTGTTTGGAGGCGTTGATTCTGCAAAGATTCAGGTATTCCATCACACCCATTCCCAGAGAATGCTTGAATACATGACAAAGATAGTAGGGACTGATGCGCATAGTATCCGAGATTGACTGCAGCGAAAGGGTCTCGGTATAATGCTCCGCGATAAATTTTTGCGCGCGTCGGGCGATATAATTGGTTTTTTCATGCAGCTGGTTCCCGGTAATATCAAGAGCCTGCAGCGCGTTTTGTTCAAAGCTTGCGTTGAGCGAAGTCAGATTGGAGGCATTGATGAAGTCGGTTACCGCCTGGATGAGAAAATCGCTTTTGGAAAAGCTTTTGGAAGAAAGCCGCTCTTCCAGTTCCCGCGCTGTCTCCAGCCACAGGGAAATAACCGCTGCCTTTGCGGCACTTAAATCCCGATAATTCTGCGGTGAAGTAAGAGAGAGGAAGGCGATTTGCGCAAGAAGTTGTTCCCGATCCTGTTTTAACAGCAGTTCGGCAAGACGTCCGGCAGGGTTGCTGAACGGAACCGTACGGCCAGTCTCAGCGGAGTAGTCGGAATAGCGGCAGATGATCCCGTCGGATAGCTGAAGCGCGCCAAGGGTGTGTTTATACGCGGCGGTCAGATCATTCAGAGAGCTGACCGGGTCGCTGATTCCGATTTGAAATGGAATGTGATATTCCGACAGCAGTACATGTTGGATTTTTTCTACCGCACATTGTTCCTGAAGGGGGCTTTCGCTTTGAGCGAAAATGCAGAAAATGATTTCTTCTGTGGACATCGTGTCCTGAAGAACGGGCAGCTCAAACGAAGCCTGGATTTTGTCTGCGGCCAGTTTCTTGATTACTGCGGTCTCGGATTCGCTGAATTCGTATTCTTCTGATAAAAACTTAACGACAAACAGCTGCATACATTCGGTAGATATGTGAAAGGAGCGGAACATATCCTCTGCGTACGGATGCAGGAAGCCGCGCACGATGCCGTTCATAAACGAGGAGAAAAACGCGTCTTTTAACCGGGCAAGATGATTCTCCTGCTTCAGCTGTTCGCGAAGCGCTGTGCGCTGGGCGTCCAAAAATTGTATCTGACTCTCGATTGCGTTGAGCAGTTTTGGGGTGGAAACCGGTTTTAACAGGTAGTCAGCAATGCCCAATTTGACAGCTTTTTGGGCGTAGGAAAACTGATCAAACGCGGATATTACGATAATGCGAACGTTAGGAAGCTGCCGCAGGATGATTTGTGAAAGATCAATCCCGTTTGCGTTGCCCAAATGGATATCCATCAGAATGATGTCCGGCGAATCGCTTTGCAGCAGTTCAAGGACTGCGTCTGCATTGTCACAGGTCCACACTTTGCGAAAAACGGGAAAATTGCTTTGTACAATATCGTAAAGCGTTTCGCGTTCCAGCTTTTCATCTTCCACGATGAGTAAACTATACATTCTGATTTCCTTTCTCGCAGTACAGTTTCAGTACAACTGTGGTACCTTCGCCCAGTTCGCTGCTGACAGTTACGCAATCCTGTTTTCCAAAGAATGAATTCAGGCGGGTTTTTACATTGCAAAAACCAATACTGGTATGCTTGACACTCTGATCCGGCGCCTCAAAAGCACCGGATACCATTTTTTCTATCTCGGAAGGCTCCATACCAACACCGTCATCATGTATGCTGACCAGTGTCCAGTGGTCGTCATCCGTGATTTCGACCTCAACGCAGCCTTCATAGTTATAAGGCTTGAGTCCGTGAACAATGGCGTTTTCCACAATCGGCTGCAAGGTAAGGCAGGGCATTTGCAGATCCATACGCTGGGTATCCGCATGAATCCGAAAGCTGAGTTTATCGCCAAAACGGGTTTTTTGAATGTAGATATAGTTTTTGAGATTATCCAGTTCTTCATGGAGAGTTATGGAACGTCCAATGTGATTCAGATTATATCGAAGCATGTCCGAAAGCGCCTCGATCAGCTCAACAACCTGATTGTCGCCGGAGCTGTAAGCGAGTCGTCCGATACTGTTCAGCGTATTAAAGAGAAAATGCGGGTTGATCTGTGCCTGCATAACCCGCAGCTCGGTATTTTTCAGGTCGTTTGAAATTCTGAGGTTTTCCAACTCGGTCTCATGCAAACGGGACTCTATATTGGATTGCTCCCGAATCTTATCAATCATCAGAGAAAGTTCCCGTTTCATCTTGTTAAGCGAATTTGCGATGACTGAAAATTCAAGAAGAGGCTGATGGGGAATGTCTTCCGCAGACAGGTCACCTGCAGCCAGCTGATTGGCCTGTGCCGAGATCTGCTGAATAGGCAGAATAATACGCCGGGCAATTCGAAATCCGAAGAGCAGCAGGACGCAAAGAAGGATAACCAGCAGCGGAATCAATAAAAAAACCAGATTTTGAACGCGGGCAGTTGTCTGGGAGAGCTGTTGCTGCATCCATTCATTTTGCAGGGAATTGACGGTTGCCATACGCAGATTGATATAGGTGAGCAATGCCTGCGATTCGGACAGTTTCGGATAGATATCATTGAAGGAATTCAGATCCAGCTGGTTTATGATCTCAAGGTTGAGGTAATGCGCTTCGCGGATCATGTTTTCAATGCCGATTACGGAATAATATATATCCTGCACAGCAGTGGTGTTTTTTATTTCCTCAACCGCTGCTTTGGCGTTCTGGATTGAAAGGCTGTACTTCTCCAACGCTTCGCTGCTTGGATTCTGAATGTAGCAGTCGAGATCGATATAGGCCTGGTTAATTTCATTGGACAGGGTTGTAAAAGCGGAGGATTGCGCAACGATTGCGCTATACTGGTGGGCGCTGTAGCTCCAGCCGAAGACAACTGCTGCTGCAAAAAATCCCATGACGACAACCGCCGCCAGCACAAGACAGGTGAGCTGCTTTTGAATTGAATGCCGTTTCATGAAACCTCCGATTCTTTGCTGTCCATGACCTGCTGAACATTCTGCGCCGTGACCAGCATGGAATCACAGAAGGTAGTCTGCGGAACAGTCTCCCCATTCAGTATTTTATAAGCATACTCGCCGCTGGAATATCCCATCTGATAATAGTCCTGATCCATCACGCCGTATATTTCTCCTTCTAAGATGGCGCGGGCATTCTCTTCCACTGCGTCCATGCCAATCAAAACGATAGAATCCTGTAAACCTTTTTCTGCGAGGATTTTTCCGTAATTGCTGACTGCGTCCCCAGAAGTAACAAACACAGCGTTGATCTCCGGGTGTTCTTCCAGCATTTCAGAGAATACGCTCATGCCGGTCATCGGGTTGGCAAAGTCCTGCCCATAGGCAACGATCTCGCTTCCCTCAAGATCCTGAATATAGCGCTTGAGCTCTTCCAGCTGAATGATCTGATTTTGGGAATCGAAGGTGCTCATAATTACCCCGATCTTCATCTCACCGCCGACTGCTTCATGCAATGCGACTGCCTGATCGTGGCCGATTTTCTGATAATCCGGACTTATAAAAGCGCTGCGCAGCTCCGGATGTGAAGCGTCTACGGCGACCGCAATTACAGGGATGCCTTTTTCCTTCGCCTGGGAGAATACTTCGTCAAATACCGAAGGCGTTAGCGGGCAGGTGACGATTGCATCAACGTTTTCAGCAATGGCTATACTGATCTGACGGGTCATTTCATCCAGATCGCAGTCCTCGCTGCCGAGCCATTCGGCCTGAAATCCGTAATCCTGCGCAGAGTCAAGAAAACCGGCTTTTGCCTGAAGCCAAACCGGCAGTTCCTTTTGCGGAGACACGAAAACGACCCGACGCATATCCTTGTCGAAGGCGTCTTCAGGCGGTGAATAACAGCCGGAACAGACCAGCAGCACTGCCAGAAAACAAAAGAGTACTTTTACTCGTTTGGACATTTTTTCCGCCTCCTTTTTCTCTCTATATGTAAACATACAGAAAATTGAATGCGCTGTAAACAAAATTCAGACAAAGGTTCCTTGACGATTTTGTTATTTTCCGCACAACATTGCGAAGAGTTGCCGCAAAACAAAAAATTGCGCAATTCCGTCCCCTTTTGCGCAAGATTATCTATTCCTCAAACAAAGTGATTTTTGTAGAATCCCATTAAATCACACGCTGATTTTCAAAAAAAATTGGAGGAAACAGATATGAAAAAGAGATTTTCTGCATTGCTCGCGATTCTTCTGGTTGCGGTGCTGGTCTTCTCAGGCTGCACAAGCGAGACACCAGAGACCACCGATCCTTCCGGAGAGGACAATACTTCCGAGAGCCTGAATATCACTTTTGTTACGCCGCTGCTTGGCAATCCGGTCTGGCTGGCTGCGAAACAGGGCGCTGAGGATGCGGCGGCTGAGATTGGCGCGACTGTTACCTGGGTTGGCCCGAGCGACATCGATATGGATGAGCAGGTGCGGCAGATTGAGCTTGCCATCACAGAGCAGGTTGACGGCATCATTTCCTGCCCGCTGAGCCCGGCAATTTTTGAAACGGTTTATAAAGATGCGCTGTCCAAGGGTATCGTCGTTATCAACACAGCGGTTGATACACCGGAAGATACCCGTACTGCTTATATCGGCACCGATTATGTCAACTTCGGCCAGCAGGCAGCCCGCAATCTGGCTGAGCAGCTTGGCGGAGAAGGTGAAGTAGCGGTTCTGGTTACCAGCCTGGATACAGAAAACCAGATGTCTGAGCTGAAAGCCGGCGAAGAGCTGCTTGCCAAAGAGTATCCCAATGTCAAGATCGTTGTTGTAGAAACCTCTAATTCGGATACCGCGCAGGCTGCGGACAAAACCAGCGCCATCATCGATACTTATCCCGAACTGGACGCTATCTGGTGCCTTGAGTCCACTTCGCCGCTCGGCGTTGCGCAGACCTTGCAGGAAAGAGACATGCTGGACAAGGTTCTGGTACTGGGAATTGATGACACGGACGACGTTCTGGATCTGATCGATCAGGAAATGATCTGGGGCACGATGACCCAGGACTTCTATAAGATGGGCTATGAGTCGGTCAAGATGATCAAAACGGTCAAGGACGGCGGCACTGTCGAGTCGGTACAGGATTCCGGTACGACCCTTGTGACGAAAGAAAACCTCGAAGAGTACAAGGCCCGCTTCTGACATCAAACGCCAAAGCCCTTGAGAAAGCTTTCTTAAGGGCTTTGCTTATTTTACAGCCGAGGAAATCCAAATGAACAACAATGTAAAGAAAAGCAAACTGTCCCAACTGCTTCAGCGGTTTGACCAGCTGGGCATTGTGCTTGTCCTGATCGTGCTGATGGTTGCGGTGGGATTCAAGAACAGCGTATTCTTTTCGCGGGACAATATTATCAATGTTCTTCGCTCCACTTCCTATGTTTTTATTATCGGAATCGCCATTACCTATGTCCTGATTACGGGCGGACTTGATCTTTCGGTCGGCAGCGTCATGGCGATGGCGGGTATTATCTCTGCGATGACGGCGCAGACGGGGGCCTCGCTTCTGATCAGCATTCTTATTGGCCTTCTGTTCGGGTTTGTCGTCGGACTTATTAACGGAATCCTTGTTGTCAAGCTGAATATACCGGCGTTGATTGTCACACTGGGCATGATGTACATAGTGGATGGCCTGGTGCTGATAGTGACTAAGGGCAGCCCGGTTTATCCTCTTCCGGAAAGCTTTAAGGCGCTTGGACAGGGCAGTGTGCTTGGAATTCCCAATATCGTTCTTATCGCGTTGGCTCTGGCGCTGATCGGCGCTTTTGTACTGCGCAATACCCGATATGGACGCTGCGTTTACTCGATCGGCGGCAACCGGGAGACCGCCCGGCTTGCCGGAATCAATGTAAACCTGACACAGATGTCGGTTTATGTGCTCGCTTCGGTTTCCGCTTCGCTTGCGGGTATTTTGATGGCGGGACGTCTGAACTCCGCACAACCCAGTGCTGGAAACGGCTATGAATTGACCGTTGTCGCGGCCGTTATCATCGGCGGTACCAGCATGTTCGGCGGTTCGGGAAGCATTTTCGGAACTTTGCTTGGCGCACTGCTCATGACCGTAATTGAAAATGCGCTGCTGCTTATGAAAATTTCCGCTTACTGGCAAAGTCTGATCGTCGGCATTATCATCATATTTGCCGTCGGACTTGACCAGTATCGCCGTAAGAAGTATGGAATTGGGTAACGAGATGAATACGCAGAACAATACGGAATATTTACTGGAGCTGGATCACATTACCCGACGGTTTATTGCGGTCACGGCGCTGAAGGATGTGTGCCTGAAACTCAGGCACGGCGAGGTTCTTGCTGTTTGCGGCGAAAACGGAGCCGGAAAATCCACCCTGATGAAGATACTGTCCGGCAGCGACAGTTTCGGAAATTACGAAGGAACCATTCGGGTAAATGGACAGCCCATGCGCTTTCGCTCCACAAAGGACGCTGAAAACGCAGGCATCGAGATGATTTATCAGGAAATCAGCCTGCATCTTGATCTGACGGTCGCAGAAAACCTCTTTATGGGTGCACTGCCGATGACAAAATGGAGAACCATTGACTGGCGGCGGATGAACAGGGAGGCAAAAGATTATCTCCAAATGGTTGGCTTGCAGGTTGACCCAAGACAAAAGGTCAAGACGCTGAGCACTTCTCAGCAGCAGCTGCTTTCCATTGCTCGCGCGATTGCAAAAAAACCGAAAATCCTCGTGCTGGATGAGCCGACATCCGCGCTTACCCAGACGGAAACCGAGAATCTGCTGCGGGTTATCCGGGATTTGAAAGCGAAACAGGTATCCTGCCTGTATATTTCACACAAAATGGATGAGATTTTCCAGATTGCAGACAGGGTCACTGTGCTGCGTGATGGAGAACATATCGCCGATTATCCGACCAGTGAGGTTACGCCTGAAAAGCTGGTTGAGGATATGGTGGGGCGCAAAATCGAGGTGCTTTATCCGAAACAGCAGGCCGTGATCGGAGAAGAAATTCTTCGTGTCGAGAATATGTGCGTGCCGCATCCATACATGAAGGATCGGAACATCGTGGATGACGTTTCTTTCAGCCTGCGGCGCGGGGAAATCCTCGGAATCGCCGGACTGGTCGGAGCGGGTCGCAGCGAACTGCTGAACGCCATATTTAAAGCGCAGGAAGAGGGAGTCAGCGGCAAGGTTTGGCTGGAAGGAAAGAGAATAGACAAACTGAGTTTGCGGGGAATTAAAGAAGCAGGCATTGGATATCTTACAGAGGACAGAAAACGAAACGGATTTATTGCCGGCGCGACAATCCGGGAAAACACGGTTCTTGCCAGTTTGGATAAGATTGTGCATGGCGGATTGATCAATCACAGGGCTGAAAAGCAGTACGCCAATGATTATTTTCAAAAATTATCTGTAAAGGCACCGGATATTGAAACACCCATGATCCATCTTTCCGGTGGAAATCAGCAGAAGGTTGTTCTGGCCAAATGGATGATGACCGACTTGAAGGTAATGTTCTTTGACGAGCCTACTCGAGGTATCGACGTCGGCGCAAAGACCGAAATTTACCGCCTGATCAGCGATATGGCGAATCAGGGAATCGGCATTATCATGGTCTCTTCCGAAATGCCGGAATTGATTGCAATGTGCGACCGATTCCTTGTCCTGAGCAATGGCAAGTTCCGCGCTGAGTTAACCGGAGAAAACGTTAGCCAGGAAAAGATTATGAAAGCCGCTACCCTTGTGGAGGAGAACTGAAAATGGAAATGACGTCACTGGAAAGATTCAATGCGGCGCTGAGATTTCAGCCGGTGGACCGGATGCCGACAGATCTGCACAATTTCATGATGTGCGCAAACGCTTCCGGGCTGCCCTTTGACCAATTTGTGTTGGACCCGCAGGCCATGGCGCGCACCCAGATACAGCTGCACGAGGAGTTTAAACATGACGTGCTTCTGGTGGAGAACGGAACGGCCTCTCTTGCACAGGCCATGGGGTGCAAAGTCGAGTTTCGAACCGATGATCCGCCGGTTGTCACCGGACCGGCAATCGGTTCTTTGGACGAGTTGGAAAAGCTGGTTGTCAGCGAGAAAATTCTGGAAGCTCCGCTTCTTAAAGCAAATCTGGAAACGGTACGGATATTGCGTGACCACTTTGGCGATCGCGTCGTTGTGATGGGCCGCGGGGATCAGGGACCGTTCAGTCTTGCTTCCCAGATCCTTGGGATGGGAGAGCTGCTGATGGAGCTGGCAGACGATGAGGAAGAAGAAAAAATCGACCGGCTTTTGTCCATCTGCACCCAGGCAGGGGCGCTGTGCTGTAAAGCGATGCTGGACGCGGGCGCGCACTGCACTTCCATCGGAGACAGTACAGCGGGCCCGGATGTGATTTCTCCGGCAATGTATGAGCGGTTTGCGCTCCGCTATGAAAAGGAATTGATCGATGCTGTTCACAGACATGGCGGCAGGATTGCGCTGCATATCTGCGGAAATGCAACGAGAATTATCCCACAGATGGTGGAAACCGGTGCGGACATACTGGAACTGGATCAGAAAACCGATCTGAAAAAAGCATTTCCGCTGATGAAAAACCGGACAGTCGTACTTGGCCAGATTTCGCCCCTCACCCTCATGAAAGGCGACACGCAGGCTGTTGAGCGGGAAACGCGCGAGATGCTGTGCACGGTCGGTGGTGAACAGGCAACCGGCGTAATCCTTGGACCCGGCTGTGCGCTGGGCGGTACAACGCCGCACGAAAACGTACTTGCGATGCTGCGGATGGTTCAGAAAGGGGAGAATTGCTGAATGGTAAGCGGAAAAATTGAACTTGAGGGATTCAGCAGCTACAAAACGCTGGAAAATGGATTTTTTCCTTTTGTATTTTTCAATGGCTGGCGGGTTGCTGTGCTGAATTATTTTGATATCGTGGAAAAAGAGCTGCTTTACCGGCTGGAGCGCCATTCACAAACGGACGAAGTGTTTGTGCTTTTGAACGGTGAGGCCTGGCTGATCGGCGCAGGAGAGGAAGCCGAGCCGAAGGAGCCAAAGACTTTTCGAATGGAACAGGGTACCGTCTACAATATCCGTCAGAATATCTGGCACCATGTTATTTTAAGCCGCGACGCTTCGGTGCTTATCGTTGAAAACGCGGATACCGGAGAAGAAAACAGCGAATATGCAGCGCTTTCCAAGCAGGACATCGAGCGTTTGAAATCAGAAATCCAACTTGTACAGGAAGGGGAGAAAACAAATGGATAATATACAGGAACTTTATCGTGAGCGAAACAAAGTTTCCAAGGAGCTTTTTGAGAGAGCTTTTAACGGCGAATCGAGCGACCAGTTCCCGTTTGTAGTCAATAACGCAAACTATTTCGTTTTTGGCGAAGCGCCGGAGGCGATCCCGGATGGATATTTTCAGGACCCGGCGGTTATGTATCAGCGCCAGGTCCGGCAATTCCAGCATCACTATGAATTGATTGAGGACCATTATGTGCCCTATCTGATGCCGTTTATGGGAACCGGCGTGCTTTGTTCCGCTTTTGGAAGCCGGATTGAGTTTATTGACAAAATGGACCCTTCCGCAACCGGATTCATTATCGAATCGGAAGATCAGCTGGACAAATTGCAGCCGCCTGATGTTGAGAAAGATGGATTAATGCCGCATGTCCTGAAATTCCTGCGTTACTTTAAAGAAAACAGCGACATACCGGTTGGCATTACCGACTGCCAGGGCCCGCTTACGTCTGCACTGCAGCTGGTTGGTTACGACAAGCTGTTCTACTGGATGTATGATTATCCCGAAAAAATCCACGCATTAATGGATCTGATGACCGATACGCTGATTCGGTGGGTAAAAAAGCAGAAGGAGGTTATCGGAGAGCCGCTGAATTGCTGCGCCGGCAATCAGGGCGTTTATGTTCCGGACGGAATCGGCATCTGGCTTTCGGACGATGACGCGATCCTGATGCCGCCCAGCCTCTATGACGAATTTGTCGTCCCGTATAACGACCGTTTGATGGAAGCTTTTGGCGGCGGTATTATCCATTACTGCGGTGCAGCCAACCAGCATATTGACAGCTTTAATCAGATGAAATATCTGCGCGGTATCAATAACTTCTCGCTCGGCGACGCGGAGTCCCTCTACAAGCTGCGCACGGGCCTGAACAAAGACATTGTGATCGTTGCGTGTGATTTTACCCCCATTGATTACCGCGGATATTACAAGCTTCTTTTCGAGGATATGAAGCTGCCGAAACAATCTCTGGTCGTACAGTCGCTGTTCTCGCCGGTAACCGGATTGAAGAATAAAAAGTATGAGCTGATTAACCGCGACGAAAAAACTGTGGTCAGCGAGCTGAACGAGATCCTTCGCAGATACTCAAACACCTGATTTTGAAAAATCAAAAGTGCCTAAGAAAAAACAGCGGACATTGTCCGCTGTTTTTTTGTTGTGCAATAAGCTCAGGCTGCGTATTTGTTCTTGAGTTATTAAAAATAAATGAAGATCAAACGAAATTGGACTTATAGATAAAAATAACCAGATGAAAAATCAATAAAGCTACTGAAAAAGCCGCACCCAAAGGGGGAGTGATTAGAAAATGAGTGGTTCAGAGATTTGCGCTAGGTGGATTCTGCAGTTGGCCGCTTTGATGATTGATCATCTATTTTTATTAAATAACAGGAGGGTCAGACGAGCATATGTTTCAGCATTTGCTCATAAGCATCCTGCTCATCGCGGGCGCGAATAGCGTTGAAGATTTTTTTGTGGCACTCGTAAGCGTCGATAATGCTATATTGTCCCGATAAGATTTGCTTGAAGTAATACAGCTGCACCGATTTTATAATGATGGGCTGTAGATGTTTGAAGACCGAGTTGCCGGTCATCTCATAAAGCAGACTGTGAAACAGAAGTTCAAAATTGCCGAATTGGGAAAGCACATCGGAGCTTTCTGGCACAGAATCATTCTTCTGCGTGAATAGTTTCATACCCTCTATAATATCGGCCATATCCGATATTTGTTGCTTGGTTGCGCGCTTTGCCGCAAATTTGGCGGCTGCCGGCTCTATATAATAGCGGAATTCGCGCAGATCTTTGGTGATAACTTCCTCTGGAATAAATTCAAATCCAAGCGGATCATCCATTAAGCCGGGATTTGCATTGACGTATGTGCCGACTCCGCGCTTTATGGTCACAATGTTTTGCGAGACGAGCCTTTTAACAGCTTCTCGTATTGTAGTCCTGCTGACATTAAATAAATTGGCAAGTTCCTGTTCATTGGGGAGTTTATCGTTTTCGCTGTACTCGCCAGAAATAATTTTTTGTTTTATGGATTCGGCTACAAAATTAGATAAGTTGGTGCTCATGCAAAACCTCTACCTAATTATTTTTAGTTCATAATACATCTTTTTCCAGGAAGAAACAAGATGTACCGATACGATTGTTGGAGAAAATGCCTAATTTATTCTGACAATATTGTTTAAATTTAGTTATTGACGCGGCAAAAACTGTCGATTATTATATAAATAACAAATACAGCATACGTCATACGTCATATGCTTTATGCGGAATATCTTGTAAAGGAGAACAGGTGTGCTTAAAAACATTCAGTTGGTAAATGACACTCTATCCAAAGAAGTGCGGTTTGAAAATGAAAAAAGAGGCATGATTTATTACCAGATGGTAAAGCATGCAGTTCAGGCAGGATTGGACAAGGAAAAGTACTCTCGGGCGGCGGTTAATAAAATTGGCCGGGACAATAGTCGCTCGTTTGGGGTTTATGACAATCTTCCGGATTTCGTTTACAGCTTTATGAATGAAGGATTGATCAGCCAGTTCCGCCCAGAGCTTATGTCGATGGACGATTGCAAAGCTAGAGTGGATTTTCATTACTGCCCGATGCTGGGGGGCCTTTACAATATGACGCAGGACGCGCAGGAGCTCGAATTGCTGTGTGATTGCGCGATGGAAACCGACCGCGGACTTACCAGCGCACTGGGACTTGAGTTTGAACTTGGAAAGACGATTGCGAACGGCCACGATACCTGCGAACTGTGCTTTAAGTGGAAAGGAGATAACAATGCCTAATCAAGCAAAAAAATATATCGGCGTGAAAGCCGCCGACACTTTAAGAGCTGCCGTTGAAAATCAGGGGAAATGGGTCTACTACCTGACTATGGAGGGGATCGATTCGGGCCTCTCCACTCAGTTTGCCAAAGATGCAATGCAAGAGTTGGGTGAGTATTATGCTGAACATGAATACAGTGAATGCAATTGCGTTGAAAAGTTTGTCAACCAGCTTATGAATCGAAGCATGGAGATGGGACAGGAAGCCATTGTCGAAAACAAAAGCGATGCTGGATTTGACCTGAAAATTGGATATTGCCCAATGCTGAACATGTGGGAGCAGCTGACAGAAGATGGTGAAAAGATACGGGACCTTTGCGATGTAGCATGTTCTATGTTTAAAGGACTGGCCGCCAAAAAAGGAATGAACGTGGAGAAGCAATCCGCTATTGCAAAGGGAGACGATCACTGCGTTTTCTGCTTTAGAAAGGACGACTCGGTATAACTATGCTGCTTGCTGAACTAATCAAAGCGGACATGAAACCTGCACTGGGTGTTACAGAACCTGCTGCAATTGCACTTGCGTGTGCCAAAGCGAGGGCATTGACCAGTGAAGAACCGCTGTTCGTTGAAGTACAGACAAATTCGGGAATTTATAAAAACGCTTTCACCTGTGGAATCCCCAATACAGATAAAGTGGGAAACGATTTTGCGGCAGCGCTGGGTGCGTGGTTTGGAGACCCGAATAAGGAATTGATGGTTCTTGACGGTATTACAGAACAGCAGGTCGAGTGCTGCGGACGAAAAATTGCGGAGGGTAAAGTTAAAGTTTCCATCTCATCTATTTCGCCTGATATCATGATCCGCGCGTTAGTTACGACAGAGCATGATGCCTGCGAAGCGATAATTAAGGGCACACATACCAATGTCTGTTATTTGCGCCGCAATAAAACGGTGCTTACCGATGAGAATAGGGAAAATGAAAAATCTGAAACAATAGTCGGGAGAAAAGCCGGAATTGAAGAATTTACGCTGAAAGATTTTTATGATTTTTCCTGCAATGCTTCGGCGGATGATATCAGTTTCATTAATCAGGCTTTTGAAATGAACGGAGCGTTAAGCAAAGCGGCTTGTGAATCGCCGCGCTGCACGTTTACCCAACAGATGCTGCAATGGCCGGCAGAGCCGGATAAACAGACTGATGTTGAAAAACAGGCTATTTTTCTGGCGGCTTCGGCCGCGGAAGCTCGTGTGCTGGGACTAAATTATCCGGCAATGAGTATTACAGGCAGCGGAAATCACGGGATCATCAGCACGATGCCGCTATTAGCTGTTGCGCAGGCGGAACACATTTCTCTAGAAAGACTTCTGCAAGCGACAGCGCTCAGCTATCTCGTCACAATGTACATAAAACACTACTCCGGCGTGTTGTCGGCGCTGTGCGGCTGTGCAGTTGCAGCGGGTACGGGAATGGCCTGTGGAATTACCTTTTTAAAAGGAGGGGATTACGAGGCAATTTGCAGAACGCTCTATAACATGACAAATTCGATTGTAGGAATGATTTGCCAGGGCGGCAACCACGGTTGTGTCATGAAAGTGATTTCTGCCGTAAAAACCGGCATGGCGGCTTCTGAGTTCGGATTAGCCGGCGTTCAGATCGAAGCCTGTCACGGAATTGCTGCAGAGACGCCGGAGCAAACAATGAGAAACATAGGTGCGATTGCGGCTCCGGGCATGGTTGAGACGGAGAAAATCATTGTCGGTTTAATGGAACAGAAAGCTGGAGATCTGGAATGATAACCGGGCAAACAGAGCAGATTGAAGGTCGATAGCAACTCTGTTTGTCGACAGGTATCAGAATAAACTGATTTTAAAAGAAAGGGAAAGAGTATGAAAAAAATCACCGCTTTGTTGCTGAGTCTGGTTCTCGTTTTGTCGATTTTTGTCGGCTGCGGCAACCAGGAAACAACCTCGTCGGAAGATGGGGGACAGGAATTCAAAGGCACGATTAAAATCGGCGGTCTTGCGCCAATTACGGGCAGCTATGCAGAATATGGAAAAGGTTTCAAATATGCGTGGGAAACGGCAATAGATGAAATCAACGCTGCCGGCGGTGCAAACGGCTATAAGCTGGAAATCGACGTACAGGACAGTGAGGGCGACGCGGTTGTCTCCACTACCCTTGCGACTCAATTTGCTGAGGATGAAGAGATCATGTGCATTCTTGGTGATTTTTCCAGCACCTGCTGCCTGGCAAATACCGATATTATTGAAAGATACGGGATTGTGCAGTTTTCGCCAACATGCTCTTCTCCTGTATTCTGTGCCGAGAGTATCTACAACTTCTCGATTAACGGATTAACCAGCGTAGAGGGACAGTTTGCGGCCAAGTATATGGTCGGTGAATATCTTGGAGGAGAAACCGTTGTGATCCTGCGCGCAGACAACGACTGGAGCGAGGCGACGGCAGAACCTTTTGTTGAGCAGTGTGCGCGCGAAGGAATTGAGATCCTGGCTGATGAGAAATACCAGCTTGATGAAAAAGACTTCAGTTCGATTATTACCAAGGCACGCTCGCTGGATCCGGATGTCCTGATTATTCTTGACCAGGGTACTGCGGTGTCCGCTATCTGCAATGCCTGCGACTCAGTAGGTTGGGACGTTCCCAGAATTAATATCGGCGCCACGACCTCTCAGCAGGTTGCGGATCAGCTGGTCGTCAAGAATCTTCTGACCCCTGCTTCCTTCTTCTTCGATCCGGAGAACGAGGCGCTTGAAAACTGGCGTGTAAAATTCCGCGAGGATACTGGTTATGAGCCGACGAGCCATTCAGTGCAGGCGAGAGATACGGTATATCTGCTCAAACAGGCAATTGAGAAAATCGGAGACGGTGAAATCACCCGCGAGGCAATCCGCGAGGGCCTCTATTGCAGCGAAATGGATGGATTCACAGGAAAGATTATCTTTAATCCGGAAGGCGACATTACCAGAAGAGCATTCTATATTTGCGGCGTCGGAGAAGACAGCCAGTGGTATGTGATTGAAAAAGTCGAGTTTGATCCGGCGGAGTTCTAATTACCGGTTTTGAACGTGATTCCTGGGGGATGGAAAGAGGGGCGGTCCAACACCCCTCTTTCCCTCTTTAAAGCAGCAACCCTGGAGGAAAAGTATGGAATATGTAGTGAATCAGATCATTAACGGAATATGCCAAGGCGCAATTTATGCATTAATTGCAATCGGCTATTCAATTATTGTCGGCGTTGTGGGCATGGTGACCTTTACCTACGGTGAGATCGTTATGATTGGCGCGTTTGCCGCCTACTACACGTTTCAGTTGGTAGGAACCAATCTGGTGTTAGCGATTCTTGCGTCTTTTGCGGCTTCGTTTATTGTGGGGGGGATCGTTTACAAGCTCTGCTATGAGCGGTTTTTCAATTCCCCGCGGCACATCTCCTTGCTATGTACTATCGGTTTCAGCATTCTGATCAAAAACCTCGCGCAGATTATTTTTGGTCCGGATACGAAACCTATGATCAATATAATTGAGAACAAAAGTTATACGCTGGAGGCTTTTGGAATCTCTATAGTGATTAAGCAGCTGCAAATCATGGTGCTTGTTTTGGTGATTATCAGCTCGGTCGCTCTTACATTTTTGTTCCAGAAAACAAAATATGGCATAGCGCTTCGTGCGGTCAGTCAGGACAAAACGGCGGCGTATATGGTCGGCATTAATGTGCGCAGGACGGCGATGGTTGGAAACTGCATAGGCTGTGGATTTGGCGGCGTTGCAGGCATTCTGTTGTCGATCTACTATTATTCCTGTTCGCCTTTGATGGGAAGTTCATTCAGCATGAAAGCTTTTTCAAGCTCAGTTTTGGGCGGATTGGTCGATATTCGCATGTCGGCGTTAGGTGGCTTGTGCATAGGAATTATTGAGAATATGGGAATCATGATTTCTTCGGCCACATTCCGGGATATTTTTGCTTTCGGTTTCCTCATTATTGTCCTGATCATCAAGCCGACAGGATTTGCTTCGAGCGGGAAAAATAGGAGAGTCAAAAGTGAAAAAGGTTAAAAACACTATTGTAAAATATAAGCTGTTTTTCATTTTGGCGGGCTTGGCTATCCTGCTTTTGCTGCCGCTCGTCATTACAAAATCTGTTTATATGCGGCATGTTTGTAACGTGCTTATATTTGCGACATTGGCTAGCTCACTGAATATTATCAACGGATACAGTGGGCAAATGTGCTTGGGTCAAGCAGGATTTTTTGCCGTTGGCGCTTATACCTGCGCCATTTTGACTACCAATTACGGATGGAGTTTCTGGGTAGTATGGCCTGTAGCAGGTTGTCTGGCTGCACTGATGGGGTACTTGGTAAGTCTTCCGACATTGCGGCTGCAGGGTATTTACCTGTCCTTTGTAACGCTGGGGTTTTCGGAAATTATACGCATCATTGCCCAGACCTGGACGCCGGTTACCGGAGGAAACATGGGTATAAAGGGAATTCCCTTCCCGATTATTTTTGGTAAGGAACTGTTTAAACCACACGACTATTACTATATTCTTTTGGCTACGTTACTGCTTTTCCTGTTTATTACCAGCCGCATTTTGCGCTCGAGAATCGGTAGAGCGTGGATTTCTATTCGTGAAGAGTCGAACGCTGCAAGATCACTGGGCGTTGAAATCAGCCGATATAAATCCATGAACTTCACTTACGGCGCATTTTGGGCTGGAATGATCGGAGCGGCATATGCGCCCTACGTTAATTTTGTGGACTCGTCCCAATTTTCTCTTGACACAGGATTTGATGCGCTGGCCATGGTTGTTATCGGTGGGCAGGGAACCCTGATCGGCCCTATTATCGGCAGCGTTGTTGTAACCGTGCTGACTGAAAGTCTCCGGTTTTTGCAGTATTGGCGCTTCGTGATTTACGCACTGATTATCATTGCGATGATGTGGGTCAGGCCGCAGGGAATTGCGGGTGCATCCAATTCGATTCTGGCCGGCGGAAAAATCAGGCGCTCGTCTCGAAAAAAAGCGATCAGCAGGAACCGGTAACCGGATAAAAACGGAGACAGAAGAAAAGGTGGATGAAATGATGTCTAAAAACAGAGCTGATGCGCCTGTCCTGTTGGAAGCCAGAGGCGTTTGTAAATATTTCGGTGGTTTAAAGGCAATCGAAAATGTGGACATGACAATCCGAAAAGGAGACGTCTTTGGCATCATTGGCCCAAACGGCGCGGGAAAAACGACCTTTTTCAATATTTGTACCGGGGTGTTTGCGCCGACAAAAGGAGAAATTCTTTTGCATGGTGAGAATATTGCCGGACTTACACCGGAAGAAATCGCGCGAAAAAGAATGGCGCGGACCTTTCAGAATATCCAGCTGTTCAAGTTTATGAGTGTGCTGGAAAATGTCCAGATCGGCTGCCACATCAACACAAAAACCAGAATGTTCGACGCTGTTTTCCAGACGAAAACTTACAAGAAGGACGAGCAATACATTGCTGAAAGAAGCATGGACATTCTTCAGAAAATCGGATTGGAAGAATTTGCTGAAATGAAGGCAGGAAATCTTCCCTACGGTTCTCAAAGAAAGGTGGAAATAGCCCGTGCGCTGGCGCTGGACCCGGAAATTCTGCTGCTTGATGAGCCGGCGGCAGGCATGAATCCGAATGAAACCATGGAGCTTCGTGAATTCATCCTTCAGCTTAACGAGGCGGGATATACCATTGTGGTTATTGAGCATGACATGAAGTTTATTATGAATTCCTGCAACCACATTCTGGTTTTGAATTTCGGGCAAAAAATATTTGAAGGCGCTCCTGAACAGGTCAAGGCAAATCACGACGTGCAGGTGGCCTACTTCGGAAAAGGAATTATTGCCAGGGGGTGACGTTGTGCTGAAAATCGATAATCTTTGTGTGAATTATGGCTATGTACAAGCTTTGCGCGGCATTAGCCTGCATGTGGAAAAAGGCGAAATTATCACATTGATAGGCGGAAATGGCGCCGGAAAAAGCACTACCTTAATGGCGATTTCACATCTGGTCAACGATGTTGAAGGGCACATTTCCTTTAAGGGCACGGACATTACCCGGATGCACCCTGAGAAGATTGTAAAAATGGGAATCGCGCATGTTCCGGAAGGAAGAAAGATTTTTCCCATGCTGACCGTTCAGGAAAATCTGCTTGCCGGAACCTTTGGAAATCCGTCGCTCTCAAAAGCCAAAACTGCAGAACTGCTCGAAAGCGTGTATGACCTTTTCCCAAGACTGAAGGAAAGGCAGAAGCAAAACGGCGGCAGCCTTTCAGGCGGCGAACAACAAATGCTTGCGATTGCCAGAGGGCTTATGATGGACCCCGAACTTATTATGCTGGATGAACCGTCATTGGGACTTGCACCGATCATCGTCGAGGACATTTTTGAGCTGATCCTCAAGGTTAGAGATCGGGGCAAAACGGTGTTGCTTATTGAGCAGAACGCAGCAATGGCGCTTGCGGTTGCAGATCGCGGTTATGTGCTGGAAACGGGATGTATAACGATGAGCGGCAAAGGCCAGGAACTGCTGAATAACGAGGAAATCGCAAAGGCCTATCTGGGCGGATAACATCTGAGAAGGAGAAATCGCATGAAGAAGATTATTAACAGACCGGAAACTTATGTTGACGACATGCTCAGTGGAATTTATGCTGCGCACGCCGATCAGGTCAGATATGTAAATGATGATTTGAGATGTTATTGCACGAAAAACAAAAAAGAAGGAAAAGTAGCTATCGTTACCGGCGGTGGAACAGGGCACCTGCCGCTGTTCCTTGGCTATGTCGGCGACGGCCTTCTTGATGGATGCGGCGTAGGCGGTGTTTTTCAGTCGCCTTCCGCTGAACAGATTTATGAAATCAGCAAGGCTGTGGATAATGGAAGCGGTGTATTATACCTGTACGGCAATTACACCGGCGATATTATGAACTTTGATATGGCTTCGGAACTGTGCGAAATGGAAGGGATTAAAACCAGGTCAATTGTCGGCGCAGATGATGTGCTTTCTGGGGAACCGGAGATCCGCCGCGGCGTAGCAGGTATATTCTTTATGTATAAAGCGGCGGGAGCCTGCGCGGACAAGATGGGTTCTTTGGAGGAAGTTCTGGCTGCGGCGCAGAAAGCTAAGGACGCAACTCGAACTGTCGGGTTTGCACTGACGCCCTGTATTATTCCCGAGGTGGGCGCCGCCAATTTTCAGCTGAAAGAGAATGAAATGGCGATGGGAATGGGCATCCACGGGGAGCCGGGAATTTGGACCGGAGAGCTGAAAAAAGCGCAGGATATTGCGGCGGAATGCCTGGACGCCATCCTCAAGGATATGCCGATGGCGGAAGGCGAAGAGGTTGCCGTTTTGATTAACGGCCTGGGCGCAACCTCCATTGAGGAACTCTATATTCTGAACAGCAGCGTCAGCAAAATTCTGAAAGAAAAAGGCATCGGGGTTTATCGCACTTTTGTAGGAGAGTATGCAACCTCTATGGAAATGGCAGGCGCATCTATCTCCCTGTGCAAAATGGACAGCCAGCTTAAGGAATATCTGGACTATCCAGTCAATACTCCGTTTTATTGCCAAAAGTAAAGAAAGACAGGTGTTGGCTGTGGGAAGAAAGGTTATTACAGTGCAGGATCTGCCCCAGTTGTTTGAAAAGGTCGCGGAAAATATGGCGGATCATGCCGCGCAGTTGTGCGAAATGGATGCAAAGCTCGGCGACGGCGATTTGGGACTTACGATGAAAAAGGGCTTTTCCGCTCTGCCGGATATCATTCGGACGATAGAGGAAGAAGATCTTGGGAAAGTTCTTATGAAATCCGGAATGAAAATGAACTCAGTTGTTCCATCGACGATGGGGACGTTAATGGGTTCAGGCATTATGGGCGGCGGAAAGGCACTTGTTGGAAAAACAGAAATGAGAGCGGCGGAGTTCGCGGATTTCCTGACGGGATTCTGCAGTGGATTGGAAAACCGCGGTAAATGCCGGCGAGGCGATTGCACTGTGCTTGATGCTTTTGCAACTGCGCTGGACTGGGTCAAGGAAAGTCTCTCGGAGAACGACCTGGTTCTGACGATGCAGAAAGCTGTGGATGGAGCGAAAGCAGGCACAGAGGCCACCAAAAGCATGAAACCGAAATTCGGCAAAGCAGCCGTTCATGCAAACGCCGCGACCGGAGTACCGGATCAGGGCGCCGTGGCCGGAACCTATATGCTGGAGGGAATGCTGCATTTCGTTGAACAGTAAATTGATCAGCGTTCCAATAGCGGATGGAAAGACAGAATCCGCCCTTTCAAAGCACTAGTCTGTAAACTTGCGTCGGCAGGCGAGGCAAACGGCAATAGAAGATATCAAGGAGTTTTGGGGATGGAAATACTGTATTTGTCTCAGCAGGATATTATCGATCTGGCAATGGACATGAATAGCTATATAGATGCTGTGGAATCGGGATTGAAGTTGAAAGCGATGGATAAAATCGATATGCCGCCCAAGACTGAGATACTGCCGCAGGGAAGCGATTTTATTCATGCAATGCCCTGTGCAATAAAACAGGGAGATTACAGCGCCATAAAATGGATAAGCGGGTATTTTGAGAATCCCCTTAAACATGGATTGCCGGCACTTATGGGGCTGATTGTCCTGAACGATTCCAGAACCGGTGCACCTTTGGCCATCATGGATTGTATGGAAATCACGAAAATGCGCACGGCAGCCGTCAGCGGTGTCGCACTGCGTCATTTGACCAATCCAAACAGTCATACAGCCTGCATTTTGGGATGTGGAAATCAGGGAGAAGCGAACGCAGAAGCCCTGTATTCGGCTTTTCCTGATATTTCAGTGCTGAAGATTTGGAATCCGACGAAAAGCAAAGCGGAGCATTTACAGGACGGAATTCAAAAAAAATATGGGAAGGAGGTAAAGATAGCGGAGAATATACGGGAAGCGGTACTGGGCAGCGATATTGTTATTTCCGCCGGGCCAGGACGCCGGGACGATGAGATACGCGAAATTCAGGCAGGTTGGATTAATCCGGGCGCAACGGTTATAACGGTAAATCATGATGCGAACTTTGTCAGGGGAGAGGTTGCGAAGTGCGCGGATAAAATATACGTTGATGACGTCGCAATGTATTATTGGGGAAGAAAAGATGGACTTTTTGACGGAATCGATTATGAACCGCGTGAACTCGGAAGTGTCTTAATTGGAAAAGACCCTGGACGAGAGAATGATGAGGAAACTATTTTCAGCATGCCGCTGGGAATTGGAATTGACGATCTGGTTTGTGCGTCGATGTATTATGAAAAGGCGCTGCGTGAACAGAAAGGGATCTGGCTTCCCATGTAATTATCCAGTTTGACAGAGAATTTCTCAGGAAATTCAAAAAATACATAAAAGGAGCGTATAAAATGGAACCTATTAAGCCGAGCAAATACTTGGATGATCCGCATGTTTCGGATTATAGAAGCGCTGTTGAGCATCGGGCAACCTGGATGTACCTTTTAATTGATGAGGCGACAAAACAGGGACTGGATCCGGAGTTTGCACGAAAAGCAATCTATCGCTGTGGTTGTTTCCACAGGGCACAGAAAAAGAACCAATCTACATTGAAGGCTTTTTGCGAGGAAGCTTTTAATGAGCTGGGCCAGAAAGTTTTTGAGCAGGAGCTGGAGATCACGGAAGACAATTTCCGGGCGGAATTCCATTATTGTCCCCTGGTAGCGGCCTGGCAGAAACAAACAGACGACCCGGAAAAAATAAAGCTGCTGTGTGATATTGCAATGGATGGTGACAGAGGCGTGTTCAGTGACCCGCGATTTGAATTCCATCTGGATCAGACAATTGCACAGGGATATGACAGCTGCATTATCCGCGTAAATTATAAAAAATAACAACCTGGAAAATAGAAGTCCTAATGCCAAGATAAGGACAAACCCGTTTAATTGAGAACGGACTGACCACAAAAAACGCATCAGTATGCTGATGCGTTTTTTGTTTTGCTGTTAGTGAAAAAACGAAGCGCATACAGTTTTGGATTGGTTATATCAAGACAAGAACGCAAAGCAAATTTAGCATCTTTTTTTAAATCAGGTGATCTCGATAATAACAAATACAAGTAGTGGAGGGTTAGAACGTAATTTGAACTTTTGCAGCCGGCAAACATGGCTGGCTTTTCGGCGCTTTACAGCTCTTGACGGTTGAAATATAATAAAACCGACCAAATCTAAGAGATTGAACAGGTAAGGGAATATACATGAAAATTGCGGTAATTACCGGCGCAAGTTCGGGAATGGGCAAAGAATTTGTGCTTCAGCTTGAGAAGTGGGAGACTTTTGAAGAAATATGGGTGATTGCGCGGCGGGAAGAAGCTTTAAAAGCGCTTCAAACAAAAGTTAAATGCGCAGTGCGCCCGATCTGTCTGGATTTGCAGGATCCGCAGAGCTTTGAAGAATACAGTGAATTGCTGCGAACGGAAAAGCCGGAAGTTGCCGTGCTGGTCAACTGTGCGGGTTTCGGAAAATTTGGACGGTACGATCAGATCCCGCTCGAAGACTGCATGGGGATGATCGATCTCAACGTGAAAGCTCTGGTGGCGATGACCCAGCTCACCCTTCCCTATATGAAGCGGGGCGGGAAAATCGTGCAGCTGGATTCTCTTTCGGCTTTTCAGCCTGTGCCATATATTAATGTATACGGTGCCACCAAGGCGTTTGTGCTCAGCTACAGCCGCGCGCTGAACCGGGAACTGCGTCCGCGCGGGATACGGGTGATGTCTGTGAACCCCGGCTGGGTCAAAACCGAGTTTTTTGACCATGCTACCCGGACAAGCGATTCGGCAGTCACCTATTACAACATCCTGTATGAGGCAAAGGATGTTGTTGCGACTGCGCTGCACGATCTTTACAAGACAAAAAAAGATCTGTCTATTCACGGACTGCCGGTGCGTTTGCAGGTACTCGGTGTCAAACTGCTGCCCCACCGCTGGGTTATGGACATTTGGATGAAGCAGCAGAAGCATGATCATGAACCGGAGGAAGGACAGGAGAACTGAAATGCCTTTTTCACAGCAGACGCTGGATTTTCTCTTTCAAAACAGGATTGAGGACAGCAGGGAGTGGTTTCGCGCCCACAAATCCGACTATGAGCAGCTGGTGCACGCGCCCATGATTGAACTGGTTGAGCGGCTGACGCCCGGTATGCTGCGCATCGACCCGCTGTTCAACTGTGTTCCGCGCAGCTGCATTTCCAGAATCTACAGAGACACCCGCTTTGCAAAGGATAAATCTATCTATCGGGACGTCATGTGGTGCAGTTTCATGCGTGACAAAAAGATTTATCATGGCCTGCCGGGCTTTTATTTTGAGATTTCTCCTTGTGGATTTCAGTATGGCTGCGGGTACTATCAGGCGTCCTCCGAGTCGCTTGAAGCGATGCGAAAAATGATCAAAGAAGAAGACAGAGTATTTAAATCCGCGCTGAATGCCTATCAAAAACAAAAGGTGTTTTGTTTGGAAGACGCAAAATATAAGCGTACGCGCAACCCCGATCAGCCTGCCGAGCTGCGGGAGTGGCTGGATCAGCGGAATATCTGTCTGAATGCGGCGTGCGGTGATCTGCAGCTCCTGTTTTCAGACAGCCTTGCGGACAGGCTTGCGCAGGATTTTGCGCTCATTGCCCCGGTATACCGATTCATGATTGAGGCGGAGAGCAGAAAGCAGCGATAAAGCTGTCAAAAAAGCCAATAATAAAGTTGGCTTTGACCGGCTTTGGGCCGGACGGTTTGGTTTGCAAAAGCCGGACCGCGGCAAATTGCCTTATTTAATGAAAAGAAAGAGAACTGCCGGGCTGGCTGCGTAAGACAAACAGGATGCGCGGCAAAGGCGGATAAGGGCATAGGAACAGCCTTAAAATATCTGAAACGGGAGATGGATGAAGTGAAACTTTTTGTTTACAATTATCGGGCCTTCGACGAGGCGGAGTGGTTTCAGAAATATGGCGCGCAATACGGCGTCGAGCTGGGCTTTTGTCCGGACGCCCCTACTATGGAAAATGCGCAGCTTGCGCGCGGCTATGACGCGCTGAGCATATTGACCTCCAAAACCGACGCACAGCTTTTGCGAAAATTTGCAGAGCTTGGGATCCGCATGATCTCGACAAGGACGATCGGATATGACCATATAGATATTGAAGCAGCCGCGCGTTTGGGGATCGGCGTCAGCAATATCGGCTACGATATCGGCTGTGTCGCGGATTACACGGTGATGCTGATACTTATGGCTATCAGAAAAGTCAGGCGGATCATCGAGCGGGCGAATATCAACGACTTTACTCTGCGCGGCATTCAGGGCCGTCAGCTGCATAACCTCACGGTCGGAATTGTCGGCACGGGACGCATCGGCTGTACGGTTCTGCGCTCGCTGTCCGGCTTCGGCTGCCGGCTGCTGGCGCATGATTTGCGGGAAAATGCCCAGGCGGCGGCTTTGGCTCAATACCTGCCGCTGGATCAGCTGCTGGAACAGGCCGATATCGTCAGCCTTCACATGCCGCTGACCGACCAGAATTTTCATATGATCGGCCGCAGCGCATTTGAGCGGATGAAACCGGGCGCGGTGCTGATCAATACCGCGCGCGGCGGTCTGGTGGACAGCGAAGCGCTCATCAGCGCGCTGGAAAGCGGAAAACTTGGTGGCGCGGCGCTGGATGTCGTGGAAAATGAATTTGGGCTTTATTATAATGACCGCAAAAGCGATGTGCTGGATAACCGGGAGCTCTCTATCCTCAGAGGATTTCCAAATGTCATCGTGACCCCGCATATGGCGTTTTATACCGACAAGACCATCGACGACATGGTGCATTATTCCATTAAAAGCTGTCTGGACCGTCTGGAAGGCCGGGAGGACCGTTGGAAGGTTGTTTAGCCGTCGGCCTTTTGAAAAGCGGGAAAATGCAGCATAGCGGTTCCGTGCGCGCCGGCTTTGTTCCGGAAGAGGCATGCAAAAATGCCGGAACAAAACCGGTCGGATACCGGCGGTTCAGCATCTTGAGCAGCGCGGCAGCCGCTTGACAAAACCGCACAGAAGCATATAATGATAACAGTTTCGAGGCGGGGTGAAATACCCCACCGGCGGTTAAAGTCCGCAAGCCGTATAAGACGGCATGAATCGGTGAAATTCCGATACCGACGGTTACAGTCCGGAAGAGAGAAACAATAGCCGGCCGCGCTTTGACGCGGACCATTGTTTTGCGCCTTGAGACCTCATCAAGGGGCTTTTTATTTTTATAAAAAATGAAACAGCCCAATTACATGGAAAAGAGGTTTCAGTTATGTCCAACAAGGAAAACACCCGAAAAATTGCCCGGCTTGCGATGCTCACCGCCGTTTCGGTGGTGCTGGTCGCGCTCATTCGCTTCCCGATCTTTCCGGCCGCGCCCTATCTGATGTATGATCCGGCCGATGTGCCGATTCTGGTCGCGGCCTTTTTATACGGCCCCTGGTCAGGCGTCGCTGTGACGGTGGTAGTCAGTATAATTCAGGGCGTCGTCATGAGCGGAGATGGGATCGTCGGCATTATCATGCACATTTTCGCTACCGGCGCATTCTGCCTTGTTGCGGGCTACATTTACAAAGCGCGCCGTACCCTTGCAGGCGCCGTGCTGGCGCTGCTGATCGGTACGATGACCATGGCTGTGGTCATGGCCGGCTGCAATGTGGTGCTGACCCCGATTTATACCGGACTGCCCCGCAAAGAGGTGATCGATATGCTGGTGCCGGTTATCATCCCCTTCAATCTGCTGAAAGCGGGACTGAATTCGCTGGCGACCTTTATCGTTTACAAACCGATCAGCCGTCTGTTTGGAACCGAGGCGGCAAAGCCGGTAAAAGAAAGCATTTGAGTTTACAGCGGGCGCCGCGCGCTATTGACGCGCGGCGCCCGCTGCGTTATAATATCCCAGTACAAATGAATAACGCCTTATTAAGAGTGACGGAGGGAACAGGCCCTTTGAAGTCCGGCAACCTGCGGTAAAGCGCAAGGTGCTAAATCCTGCGGCATTGCCGAAAGATAAGTTTTGCAGAAAAACGTTCGGTTCGCCGGGCGTTATTTTTTTTGCAAGAATTCATCAGTACAAGGAGAATGCTGCTATGTCCAATTTTCTTTTTACCTCCGAATCGGTGACCGAAGGGCATCCGGACAAAGTCTGCGACCTGATTTCGGACAGCGTGCTGGACGCGCTGCTTGCGCAGGACCCAAAATCCCGCGTCGCCTGTGAAACGCTGGTCAAAGATAATCAGGTTATCCTTGCGGGAGAGATTACGACCGCTGCCAGGGTGGACTACGGAAAGATTGCACGGGATACGATTCGCGCGATCGGATACACGGACGAGGAGATCGGTTTTTGCGCGGACAGCTGCGAAATACAGCTGCTTTTGCGCGAACAAAGCGCCGATATTGCTCTGGGAGTCGATCGTTCGCTGGAAAGCAAGAGCGGTGAAGAGGAACAAAACGGCGCGGGGGATCAGGGCATGATGTTCGGATATGCCTGCGATGAAACCGAGGAACTCATGCCGCTGCCAATCTCGCTCGCGCACAAACTCACCAGGCGGCTGGCCGCTGTGCGCAAGAGCGGGGAACTGCCCTTCCTTCGTCCGGACGGCAAATCGCAGGTGACGGTGGAGTACCAAGACGGCAGACCGGTGCGAATCGACACAGTTGTGCTGAGCACCCAGCATGAGCCGGATATTGCGATGGATGAACTGCGGCAAGCGGTCATGGAAAAGGTGATTCGTCCGGTTCTGCCGGGCAAAATGGTGGATGAAAACACCCGGTTTTTCATCAATCCGACCGGACGCTTTGTCATTGGCGGCCCGGTGGGGGACAGCGGATTGACAGGAAGAAAGATCATCGTCGACACTTACGGCGGCTTTGGCCGGCACGGAGGCGGCGCTTTCAGCGGCAAGGACGCGACAAAGGTGGACCGCAGCGCAGCCTATATGTGCCGTTATATTGCCAAAAACATCGTGAAAGCCGGGCTTGCTTCCCGCTGTGAAGTGCAGCTGGCCTATGCTATCGGCGTTGCGAAGCCGGTGTCGGTATATATCGACGGCTTTGGAACAGAAACGGTGGACACGGGGCGGATTACCGAAGCGGTCAAAAAGGTGTTTGACATGCGCCCCGCCTCTATCATTCGCGAGCTTGAGCTGGACAAGCCGGGATTTGCGCGGCTTGCCGCTTATGGACATGTGGGCCGGGAGGATCTCGGTGTGCGCTGGGAGCGGACAGACAAAGCGCAGGCTCTGTTGAAGGCGCTGGATGAAAACTGAAAAACAGTAAAAAAGGGGAAAAAGCCGGACTGCACAGAAATTGCGGTCCGGCGCTTTTTCTTTAACAAACCGGCAAAAAAAGAAGAATTTGCGTCTGGTTTCACCAAAAATCGGTCCAAGTCATACTATGGCTCAAGGAAATGAGGTGATGGTTTTTATGAAGGAAGCCGGTCTGGTTCTTCTTTGTGCGATTCCGGCGGTGGTCGGTGTGGTCGCTTTGCTTTGGACGCTGCTGGAAACGACTGTACTGGATCCGCTCGGCAAGGCGATCCTTGTTGTGCCGGTTTATGACGCCGATACGCCGGTCGCCGAGATCCTGCGTGTGGCGCGGATGGGATCCTGCGGTCACGCGACGGTTGTTGCGGATATGCGCGGGTGTGTGGAAGCGCCGGAAAAGCTTGTGGAGCTTGGATTGTGCGACGCGGTAACCGATGCGTCCGGGGTTGAACGGTTTGTTCGCAGCCGATTGCGCAGAGAGCCGATTTCGCCTGAAACTTGAAAAAATACCGCAAAAAACGTATGATGAACAAAAGCCCGCGTCCCGCCTGACAGTCTTTGGCGGGGCGCGCGGCGTTGTCCTTGTGAAAGATTTGGCGGCAGGCTAAAAAGAACGGATCAGACAGCAAAGACGGAGAGAGTATGGAACGGGCAGAGGAACCGATCAAACTGAACGGAACAGTTGAAAACATTGTGTATAGAAATGATGAAAGCGGCTTTGCTGTGATCGACCTCGCCGTTGGCGATGAACTGGTGACGGTTGTGGGTGAGCTGGTCGGGGTTTCCGGCGGCGAGGAGCTGACGGTATGGGGAGAGTATGCCAATCACCCCTCTTTCGGCCTTCAGTTCAAGGCGTCCGCTTTTGAGCGGGTATTGCCGAGATCGGCTGCGGCAATTTTGAAATACCTGTCCAACAGGGCAATCAGCGGCGTTGGGCCTGCTATCGCGCGCCGTATGGTTGAGGCGTTCGGCGACGACACGCTGGACGTCATTGCCAACCGGCCCGAATTGCTGCCCAATATCAAAGGCATTTCGCAGGAAAAAGCGCGGCAGATTCATGAGGAATTCCGAAAGATTTATGGCGTGCGCGAGACGCTCACCGCGCTCGCAGCCTTCGGATTGGAGACGGCGGATGCGCTCGCTCTTTTCCGCTCTTTCGGAGAAGCGTCCGCGGAGCTGGTTCGGGATAACCCCTTCATGCTTTGCGGATTTCCGCTTTACAAGGAATTTCCCTTTGCGGACGAGCTTGCCTCCCGGCTGGGATTTGCGCAGGATGATCTGCGCCGGCTGCGCGGCGGAATCGTTTATGTGCTGCGGCACAATCTCGGCAACGGGCATACCTGTATTCCCAGCGGAAAACTGATCGATACGGCCGCGAACTTTCTCGCGGTGCCAAGGGACAGCGTCGAAATCGAACTGTATGATGCTGTGGAGGACAAACTTCTTCAAACCGCGGTCATCAATCAGGAAGAGCGGATATTCCTCGGCGATATGATGCGTGCGGAGCGGTATATTGCAGAGCGGCTGCAGCTGCTTTGTTCGCTCTCCTATGTCAGTCCGGACAATGCGTCGGGGCAGATAGACGCTTTTGAGCAAGCAAACGGCATTCGGTACGAGAGTTTACAGCGCCGCGCAATTGAAAAATCCCTGACGACTGGCGTGGTGGTGATCACCGGCGGCCCGGGTACCGGCAAGACAACAACCCTGAACGCAATCATTGCGCTGTGTGAACAGAACGGGGACAAGGTTTTGCTCGCGGCGCCGACAGGGCGCGCCGCCAAGCGGCTGAGCGAACTGACCGGCCGGCAGGCGAGGACGATCCACCGGCTGCTGGAGGTGGATTATCAGACAGGCGAGGTGCTTAAATTCATCCACGACGAGACCAATCCGCTGAAAGGGGATGTGGTGGTTGTGGACGAAATGTCGATGGTGGACGCGGCGCTGTTTGAGTCGCTGCTGCGCGGAATCAAGCCGCACTGCCGCCTGATCCTGGTGGGAGACAGCAATCAGCTTCCCAGTGTCGGCGCAGGCAACGTATTGCGGGACGTCATTGACAGCGGCGCATGCGAAACGATTGAATTTCAGAAAATTTTTCGTCAGGCAGCGCAGAGCCTGATCGTGGTCAACGCCCATGCGATCGTCGAAGGGGAGATGCCGGATCTTTCGCGGCGCGATAAGGATTTTTTCTTTTTGCAGGCGCCGCGTGAGCGGGGGGCACAGTTGATCTGTGACCTGGTGGGTACGCGGTTGCCAAAAGCCTACGGTTTTGATCCTTTTTCGGATATACAGGTTTTGACTCCTTCCAGAAAAGGGCTGCTGGGAACGGAGGCGCTTAACGAAGCGCTTCGTGAACGGATTAATCCGCCTGCGCTCCAAAAGAGCGAAGCGCGGATCATGGGAAGGCTGTTTCGCACCGGCGACCGGATTATGCAGATTAAAAACAACTACGACATCAAGTGGGAGCGGGATGACGGAGAGACGGGGCTGGGCGTCTTTAACGGCGATATCGGCATGGTGGAGGCGATCGACCGAAAATCTCAGCAGATCCTGTGCCTGTTTGATGACAGGAGGGTGAAGTACAGCTTTGAGCAGGCGCGTTTTCTTGAACTTGCCTACGCCGTGACCGTCCACAAGAGCCAGGGCAGCGAATTTCCCTGCGTGCTGCTGGCGTTGTCGGATTTTTCCGGGAAACTTGCATACCGGAACTTGCTGTATACGGCGGTCACAAGGGCGCGCAGCCTGCTGGTTATTGTGGGAGAAGCGCAGCTGTTTGAGCGGATGGTCGGCAACGACCGAAAGACCCTTCGATATACCGGACTGCGCGCCTTCTTAAGCGGACAGGCCTGAAAATGGGACGGTGAATAACGATTGAAACTGCTGGAATTTCTGCTGGATCTCTTGTTTCCGCCGCGTTGTCCTGTCTGCGGCCAGATTGTGCCAATCGGCAAAAAGTGCGCGGATTGCGTCGGCGCTTTGGAGCTGCTTGAACTAAATCTTGAGGAAATATACAAGGCAAACGCCGAGCGGAACCTTGAGTATGTGGACAGCGCAGTTTCGGTTTATCGCTATGATTCGGCCGCAAAGGAGCTTGTGCATCGCTATAAGTTTGACGACCGGCGCATACTGGTCAACGAGATGGCGGATCGGATGGCGTCGCTTGCGCGGGAGGTCTATGAAGGCGCGGAGCTGGACGGCGTGCTCTGTGTTCCGGCTTTTGAAGAAGAAAACGATCATGGCAAGCGGCTGGCAGAAGCGGTTGCCGCACGAATGGGACTTCCGTTTCTTGCACAGAGTTTTGTCAAAACCCGCCGCACCGAAAAACAGCATGAGCTGGGTGCAGCGGAAAGAGCGACCAATCTGTCCGGTGCGTTCTCGGTGCCGGACCCGGCAATGGTTGCCGGCAAACGCCTGCTCATTTGCGACGACGTAATTACCAGCGGATCGACGCTGAATGAATGCGCCAAAACTCTGAAAGAAGCGGGCGCTGCTTATGTTTTCGCTGTAAGCTTTGCGGCAACCGGGCGGGCGCAGGATCTTGAAGAAGAGAAAGTCCGGGACAATATTTAAGCGAGCGGAGCCGTTTTCGAGACTGCGGCGGCTTTGACAGTGCACAAAATTAGCGGCTGTCAGACTTGTAAATTGTGACGGTTTGCGGTATAATCATTCCATATTGGATTTTGTGAAAGCAACGGAGGCGTTAAAATATGGCGATGAAGAGAATTGAGGCGGCTTTCCGCCCGCTGGAACAGCCTGTTTCCAAGCCGGCTGCCGCGTCTTTTGCCGGCGTTCCTGCCGAGGTTGTCGCGGCGATTTCCGGCGCGATTGCCTGTCTGTGCGGCGGCAATGCAACGGTTGTGGGTATTCGCCCAAGCAAGAGAGACCGTTCCGGGCGCAGCGCTTGGAGTATGGCCGGACTTCTGGACAATACGCGTGCTTTCTAAGCAGTCTGAAGCCGGACATAAATATTCAAACAGAACGATTAAGGCAGCGGATAAAAAATCCGCTGCCTTTTTTGTCTTTTTCGGCGAGAGTGGTTTTGCAATGTCCTGCGAAAAAAGAATATACCGGGCCGGATTCTGGCAGTTTGAGACAGCCAGTAAATTGTAAAGGAAAGACGCCCGGCCAAGCAGGGCGTCTTGCGTAATCCAGAAAGTGCAGTATACCGGCAGGCCTTTCAGAAAGTACTGAAAGATATGCTATCCTTTGCCCCACAATCGCGTGAACGAGCATCCGACGCGGGAAATCGGCCTTGCAGTGCGAGAGATTTTTATATTATCCATTTCAGCTTTGCTCGATAGTTGAAGCGGATGTTTTTTCCTCTCCCACGACGGAGCCTAGGGTGTTACGCTAAAGCGGAAATAAAGCAAACAACGAAAGGAGCCTTGGGAGGCACTTCGTAAAGAAGTTGCCTCCTGTTTTTTTGAATTGTTTGGATTTTGGTATCAAAATCCGATGCTCGCTATCCCTATGGACTTGCTACAAGTAATCGACATGCGATTTTGGTTCAGATAAAAAAGCCGACTGATTTTCTTGTGAAAACCAATCGGCTATGTGTTTAGATATGCAGTTATAAATATTCAGGTACTAATTGATAAACCGGAATTTATCTATGAATATACATCCTTGTCATATCAGGTTCATCGTCTCCTTGAACCATACACAAAAATTCCCAGCCATATCTTTCATAAAGACTTGTATGGTCAGTAATTAAATAGATTGGAGTTATTCCTTTAGACTTCATATCTTTCACTACTATATCGAGTAATTGTCCTGCAATTCCTTGGCAACGATATTCCTTTTCAGTGTATAGTGCACATACATTAGGTGTAAGGTCTTTTCTGTCATGGAAATCATTTTCAATTACTCCCAGACCGCCTATAATGCGTTCGCTGTCTAAGCAAAGATACCAACCATATTCTGTTTCATTATTAAGATAAGTTTCATACATTCGAGATAAGCCTCTTGCGGCACTGTCCATTTGTCATGAAACCATTCAGCAGCAGTTTCCTCTAATTCCGGCTTTTGCCTTAAAGTAACATATGTATATTCATTCATGTTTGTCTCCTCAACTTCCGATTTATATGCCTATTGTACTGAGAGTCAATAATTAATTGCAAGCACATTTTAGAAAGCTCAAAGGAGAAGCTACTTCCTTATGTAGCCTCTCCCTTTCGAAGGCTCCTTTTTTGATGCGGCCAGCCGGAAATTGTTTACGTCAGAGCTTGGGTGCGGAACAATCCAAAACCGGTTCCTTACACAGTCGTCATTGTTTTCGAGATATCCCGGACAATTTCTTCAAATTGCTCGCAGGCAGCTTTTAAATATCCGCTTTTTGCAACATCGAGCGGATCGGAGGAATTGTATTTTTTGCCGGTTGGGGAAGAGGCCAATTGGAGCGCAAAATGCTCAAGATGCGCACAAACATCCTGGTCGGCAGTGAAATCTGCATATTGCCGGATTTTTTGCAGCAGGACTCCGAAGCCGTCGTGGGCAATCAGCGCGTTCAGCAGCCGCAGAGATGCCTTTGCCTGTCTTATCTGGCAGGGCAGTACATCCCTGTCAGCATCGAGTCCAAACGCGTCGCTCAGCTTTTGACGCTCCTGTTCCCCTTCGCCGTCCGACAGCAAACGAAGTCCGCCGATAAAGCGCACAGATTCACCGGTCAGACCCAACTGCCTTGCGGTTATGCCGGCGATCCTGTCCTCGCGGAAATCACTCAGGCCGATCAGGTAATCGCAGGATACGCCGAGCGCCCTTGCCATGAGTCCGGCGTTTACAATGTCCGGATATCGCTTGCCGGACAGGTAAAATCCAACCGTCTGCCTGGTACATCCAACAGCTTCGGCAAGATCAGTCTGGGATATGTTCTTTTCCTGCATCAGGCGATTTAAGCGCGACGTAAACAATTGTTGCATTTCCAGCATGAAACTGCCTCCCCGTACATATCTGCTTCCCTCTCTTGAGGCAAGAACGTTTGTTCTTTACGATTAGATTAGCAGGAGGCGGACAACATGTCAAGGAAAGGAAGGTGCGAAAACCCTCACTGCAAACAACAAGCATTGAAAACAATATGGAGGAGAAGATGACAGAAAACAGCAAAAACGAAAAGCTGAACAATTTAGCATTGGATACGGTGCCGGAAGAGCAGGAAGCTGCAAAGCAGGCGGCCGCCGTTTTTGAAGAAAAAAATGAAATCGAGACGCAGGACGTCAAAACGCTCTCTGCACGCTCGGACCTGCCGGTTTACTACGACCCAAAGACTTACCCAGCAGCGCCCTTTACCTATCATTTTTCGGAACATGAAAGCGCGTCGCTTGCGGACGGAACACTGGAATTTACCCAGACCGATTTTACGCTGCCGGGCCGCAACGGTTTTGACCTGGTCATTGCGCGCAGCTACTCGTCAGCTGACGCCGGCGTCTATGAGATGGCCGCGCAGCCGTATGAAAACAGCACCAAAATCCGCACGCTGCGCAGGGAAAACAAACATAACCTGCTGCAATACGGCCTTGGACTTGGCTGGAAATTCCGGCTGCCGTCCATCGAGACTGTGGCCGAAAGCGAACGTGAAAGCGGGGTGACCTACAGCGAATATCTGCACCTGACCGACGGGCGTAATCTGGAGCTGACCGAAAAGGACGGCGCGATTTCGTTCAAAGACCATACGCTGCTGGACATGACCATCAAGTCCGAGACCGGGACCCTCACCCATCCGCAGGATGATTCCCGGCAGGCGGGTTACGACCTGATTGTCGAGTACCGCGACGGCCAAAGCGACTATTTCCGGAAAGTTCTTAAAGAGGAAAAACTGGACCACTACACCCTCACTGCGCGCAAAGACCGGTTTGGCAACTGCATTTTCTTTGCGCTGAAACCCTGGGGCGGCATGACCGTTACCGACAGCTGGGGCCGCGAAATTGTACTGCGTAAAAAAGGAGAGCGGCTGATCTGGACGCTGCTGGAGGACGGCGACCACAATCCCCGCACCCTCATTTATGAAAAGAGTGCGGACGGGATGGGGCTCGCAGCTTTCATTGACCCAATCGGACGCATAACCAGCTATGAATACCATGACCGGGAAACCTACAGCGCGGTTTGCAAAGCTGTTTCCGCAGCGTACGGCGACACCGTAGACAACGTCTTTCCCTTCCAGCTGCTTGCGAAGATAATCCATCCTTCCGGCGCAGAAACCCGCTTTTCCTATGGCAATGCGCGGGAAGGCGCACCGCTTCGGCTGATTCAGGGCGCGTACGGCGGCTACCGGCAGTTTTTCCCGATCCTGCGGCGTGAGGATTTTTCCGAAAACGAGGAATACCAGCGGGTGGAATACAGCTACACCCTCGCGCAGGACGGCACGCACATTAGCGGCGCGGCTGTCGAGAGCCTTGGCGGCCTGCGGGAGAACCACACTTTCAGTGATCCGGAAAGCAACAGCCAGCTGCTGCGGTATGAGCGCCGCCACAACGAGGAACTGGTCAGTGCTACCGATTATGAGTACGGCACCGACAAGGAAAAAGAGAATTACCAGCTCTGCATTAAACAGACCGAAACGGTTTACTGCGGCGAGCTTTCCACGGTCCGGGTGACCGAGTACGCCTATTCCGAGGACAAAAAGGCAAATCTGATCCGCGAGACCGTCCGCTTTGAGGGAGAAGAAGCGCTGAACGCCGAGACCCTCTACACTTACGGCAATTGCAGTATTCTGACCGAGACCCGCCGGAAAGCGTCGGACAGCCGCTGGATCGCCGAGCGATATACGCTGGATGAGAACCGGGACAGCCTTGTGCCGGCATTCCGGGAAGTGGTCGAGATTCTGGACGGCGCCGAAACGGTGCGGGAAAAGACCGGTTATGTATACGGCGAGGAAGGTCTGCGCTATCTTGCGATCGAGGAGCACAGATATTACGATCTGTCCTCCGAGACCGGATATTACGCCGACCAATACGCCTATGCGCATCCCTACCTGCACCAGAGCACGGAGGTGACCCACACCGGCCTTTTGGACGCGGACGGCGCGGCGCTGGACCCGATCGTCGAGCGCACCGAATATAATATTTACGGCGACGTGATTCGTCGGGTAGACGGTTGCGGCAACGACACTCTTTATACCTATGACGAGCTGGGCCGTCTGATTGAAGAAAAGAGCCCGGTGGTGAATGGAGGCCGGTACAGCCGCCGCACCATCTATGACGATGCCGCGAACAGCGTGACCGTCTGCGACGAGAACGGCAACTGCACCCGCATTGAGTACTCCGGCCTGGGACAACCGCTGTTCAGTTATCTCGCGCAGGGAGAAGAGCCCGCGGACGGCGATCTGCTCGCAATGGAGTATGTCTACGACGGCCGGTGCCGCCTCGCGCAGGAGCGGCGGTATGACGGCGGCGGCAGCCGCAAAGGCAACCTGCTGACCCGCACGATTTACCGCTACGACGCTTATGATCGTGTCACGGTCCGTGAAATCCCCGAAATCGACTACTATGAGCGCCATCGGTATCAGGACGTCTGCACCCTGCCCTATGACGAGACCCGCAAGGGCTCGATGCAGGAGACCACCCTCATGGGCGACGCTGCCGCGCCGGATATGGTAAGCGCGGTATACAGCAACCGGCTCGGACAGGAGGAGGCGCGTTATGCCGCCGGAGAACTCAAGGAGCGGACGGCCTTCGACCTGCTGGGCAACCGGTTGTCCGTAACCGACGGTCTGGGGCACGCCACCCGCTTTACGGTGGACTATGCGGGCCGCACGACCGGCATAACCCGGACGGTCGGGGAACAGGAAATCACGGCGCAGACCGTCTATGACCCGCTGGGTCGCAAGGTCTCGGTGAGCGATTTTGCAGGCAGCACCGCGCGTTACAGCTATGACCCGCTGGGCCGGCTGCTGAAAAGCGAGACGCCTCTTGATGAGGGGCGCGACATGGTGACCCTCAGCTATTATGACCGCTGCGGGCGGCTTGTGAAGCGGTACCGCCTGCTTGAGGACGGCGAACGTGACCGGGAGGAATACCGGCTGGACCCGCTCGGGCGGGTGGTCAAAGCCCTTCGCTACGCGGACAGCGCCCTTAACCATTGGCAGGAGGTTCAGACCGAATACGACGGCGTGGGCAACCGGCTGCGGGTAAGCCGCGCGCAGAACGGTTATGGCGAAAGCCCGGTCTGGCACACCCAGCTGTACAGCTATGACCGGTTCGGCAACGTCACCGGCTTCACCGACCCGTCGGGCGCCAAAGAACTTTGCGAGTATGACGGCATCGGGCGGCTGCGGGTCAAGACCCTGCGGGACGGCAGCAGCATCCGTTATACCTATGACCCGACGGGGCGGATCATCCGTGAGGAGGCATGCAAACCGGACGCGGCGGACGAGACGCCCTATGCGCGGCAGACCGTCTATACCCGCACCGGTCAGAAAGCGGAGCAGACGGCCTGGGAAAAGCGGACAGTCGACTTCTTCGGCAGTACCGATTTCAGCCGCATCCATCTTGAGCCGCTGACCATCCGGTACCGCTACGACGCGCAGGGCCGCCTGATCGAGCAGATCGACCCGAAGGAAGTCCGCAAACTGTACGAATATGACGCGGCGGACCGCCGGGTGCGCTTCGAGCTGATTCCCGCCGAATCGATTGAACCCGCGCTTTCCCTGTGCTATACTTATGATGAATTGAACCGCCTGACCGAAGTGCGCGGGGGAGAGGAGCTGCTCGCGCAGTATGGCTACGACCCCAACGGGCGGCGGGTGAGCAAAACCCTCGCAAACGGCGTGTCGGCGA
>CALWZE010000082.1 GCA_944385925.1 uncultured Clostridia bacterium | reverse complement strand
CATGGCCTGCTTTTCCCGCGCAAGCAGCGCCGCGATCCGCTCGTCCGAAAGCGCGAGAATCTGGCAGGCGAGCACCGCCGCATTCTTCGCACCATTGATCGCAACGGTCGCGACCGGGATGCCGCCGGGCATCTGCACCGTCGCGAGCAGCGCGTCCAGTCCGTCCATCGCGCCGCCCTTGATCGGCACTCCGATGACCGGCAGAGTGGTGTGGGCCGACAAAACGCCCGCGAGATGCGCGGCCATCCCGGCGCAGGCGATCAGAACGCCGAACCCGTTGTCCAGCGCGCTTTCGGCGAACGCCGCCGCCTCCTGCGGCGTCCTGTGCGCAGAGAGGATGCGCGCCTCAAACGGCACCTCCCAGGCTTTCAGCTGCGCCGCCGCGGCCTTAACTACAGCCCAGTCGCTGTCGCTGCCCATAATAATCGCTACTTTTTTCGCTTCCATATTGACGTCCCTCCGTTGCAGAAATGACAAGTCTACGATCCTGCCTTTTTGCCCGCCGCCTTCGCAAATAAAAACAATTAAAAAAGGACATGCCGCACATTGCGTGCGCCATGCCCCTTATTTATGCAGGCGTATAGCCGGTAATCGGCTGCGCGAAAACGCAGCGGCAGAATTTCTGCGCGCCGAGACCTGCTGTGCAGCCCAAATTCCCAGGTACCCAGAGCAGATCCATCCCGCGCAACCTCCTTCAAAAAGGCTTAAAGATCATTTACAATCCTAATAGTATAGTGTTATGCTTGGAAAAGCAATGGGATTTCACCCGGATTTCACAAATTCGGAAATTGACACAATCCGGTTTCCGATTTCGCTCGATTCTTGTTGCATTAAGTCAAGAGCAAACATCGTGCAATCTGACGGAATTTATTTTTAAGTTTTATGGGAAACTGCCAAAACCTTTCTGCCGTTTTGGCGCCCGGGAAAGGAACCGACAAAATGGATTATGCCTCTGAATCACTCAAACTGCACCGTGCGCTGCGCGGCAAAATCGGCGTCTGCGCCAAAACGCCGGTGACCAACCGCGAACAGCTTTCGCTGGCCTATACGCCGGGGGTCGCGGCCCCCTGTCTCGCCATCCAGAAGGACCCATCGCAGAGCTATGAGCTGACCGGGCGCGGCAATTTCTGCCTGGTTGCGACAGACGGCTCGGCGGTACTCGGACTGGGCAATATCGGGCCGCTTGCCGGCATGCCGGTCATGGAGGGCAAATGCCTGCTGTTTAAGGAATTCGGCGGTGTAGACGCTTTCCCGCTCTGTGTCAAGACCCAGGACGTGGACGAATTTGTCAACGCGGTCGCCCTGATCGCCGACTCCTTCGGCGGCATTAATCTGGAGGATATCTCCGCGCCGCGCTGCTTTGAAATCGAGCGCAAGCTGCAGGAAAAATGCAGCATTCCGGTTTTTCACGACGACCAGCACGGCACCGCGGTCGTTGTGCTCGCGGGCGTGCTCAACGCGCTCAAACTGGTCGGCAAAAAGCTGGAAAACCTGCGGGTCGTGACCAGCGGCGCGGGCGCGGCGGGCATCGCGATCGTCAAGCTGCTCATGAAGGTCGGCGTCCGTGAGGTCATCATGACCGACATCGATGGGGTCATTTACGAGGGGCGCGAAAAGCTCAACGAGGCGACCCGTGAAATGGCAAAGGTGACCAATCGCGCAAAGGCACAGGGTACGCTCGACGACGTGATCGGCGGCGCCGACCTGTTCATCGGGGTTTCCGCACCCGGCGTGCTCACGCCCGAAATGGTCTCCCGCATGGCAAAGGACGCGATCGTCTTTGCCATGGCCAACCCCACGCCCGAGATCCTTCCGGAACTCGCCAAACAGGCGGGCGCAGCGGTCGTCGGCAGCGGCCGCTCGGACTATCCCAACCAGGTCAACAACGTGCTTGCATTTCCCGGCATTTTCCGCGGCGCGCTGGATGTGCGTGCGAGCGCGATCAATGACGAGATGAAAATCGCCGCGGCAAAGGCAATCGCCGGATTGATTTCGGACGAGGAGCTGCGCCCCGACTATATCCTGCCCGAAGCGTTCGATCCGCGTATCTGCGGCGCTGTCGCCGCCGCGGTCGCGCAGGCCGCGCGGGACACCGGCGTTGCGCGGGTCTGATTTCGCGTCTGCGCTTTGTTGTTTCGCTGAGCAAAAATTTGGGCCTCCGGCTTTGCCGGAGGCCTTTTGATTTTGCCCGCCCACTGTGCGGCCAACTGTTCCAAAAGCCGGTTTTCGTGCCCGGCGGACAGGGCGCACAGTGAGTTTTCCGCATCCTTTTTTCTCGCTTTCTCCGTTTTGGGTCAATGCATTCGGTCAGATCGGGAGGCTCTTACGGCCGGCAAATTTTTTACCGGCAAATCGCTTTAGACAGATCGAGCGCTTTTCCGCCTTTGCGGCGGTCATAAAACGCCTTTTCCTTCGCGGCAAAATCCCGCTCCCGCTTTGCGCGGGGTTATGTACGAACTACATTCCTTCAACTCAGAACCAGCATTTCTTTTTTTAATAAACAAGAAAAAACGGGCGCGGATGCTCTTTAGTATATTGTGCAGTTTTCTATATCTCCCAATTACTCTTTCCTGATCCCGTGTTTGACCTCATATGCCCTGACCTTTCGCCAGAACGTAGCGGGTTTAAGACCCAACGCTTTCATCATGAGCTTTGGGACCGTATCTCCGCGTTTCCAAGCCGCGTAAAGCTCGGCCATGCGTTCCTCGTCTACGGCTATCGGTTTACGCCCCTTATACCTGCCTTCAGCTTTTGCAATTGCGATACCCTCAGCCTGTCGCTGCAAAGCAATCTCATGTTCCAGCTGCGCAAGTGCACCAAACATCTCAAGTACAAACTTGCCCTGCAGGGTGCTGGTATCAAGCGATTCCTTCTGGCTTACAAACTGAACTTGTTTGCGATTCAGTTCCTTTATCAGCAAAATCAGGTCCTTCATACTACGCGCGAACTGGCTAAAACTTTCTACCACCAGCACATCACCCTCGCGTACAAACGCCATCATTTCGTCCATCCCAGGGCGATCTTTATTCTTTCTAGAGTACTTATCCATGAACAGCTTATCTACGCCGAGCCGTTCCATAATTATCTCCCGTTGAGTTGGCTCCTGATCCACCGTCAATACGCGAATGTATCCTATCCTCATAATTTATTCCTCCATTCGCGGCGGCCTTCGGCATTCAAAGCTGCTTGGGGCCGCCGTTGTTTGAAGTGATTCCGGTCACGCGCCGCGCTGCGCGGCACATGCAAAGCTGTTTTTATGCCTGTTCCGGCGGTGACCATTCAGACGCCCCGGGCGGCGCCGGCCGAAAGCGCCGTTCAATCAGTCTTCCTTGCCGTCAGTGAAGCGAACGGCCGTGCCGTAGGCAATTACCTCGGCGGCGCCGCTCATGACCGAGGCAGAGGCATAGCGCACATTGATGACCGCATCGGCGCCGAGCGCTTCGGCCTCGTCCACCATTCGTTTAACCGCGATGGCCCGCGCCTCATTGAGCATCTCGGAATAGCTCTCGATCTCGCCACCAACCAGCGTTTTCATCAGCGCCATGAAATCCCGGCCTATATTCTTGGTCTGGACAACGTTTCCCTTCACAATGTCCAGCGCCTCAAATTCCCGGCCCGGGATATAGTCAATATTTACGAGCTTCATCGATTTCCCCTTTTTTAATCTCCCGGATACGCTGAATCAGCGCAAGAATCACGCCGATCACGACGCTTGCCGGGATCGCGATAAGCAGCAGCGCAAGCGCAAGCGGCGGCCGGTTTTCCAGTCCCATGCCCCAGATGAACAGGCCGATAAGGGTTCCCATGATCACCAGCATCACCGCCGCGCAGATTGCCGGAAAGATGTATTGGCGGCGGGTATCCTGCTTTTTCAGGTTCATGAACCTTACCCCTGCCTGCTCGTGCCGGTTCAGCCGCTCAAGATAGCCGTCCACATCCAGCGGTTTCCCGCTCTGCGCGATCTCGGTGCAGAGCAGCTGCGCGCATTGCAGGCTTTCCGCCTCCTTGGCAAGATGCACCGCGTGCTCGCGCAGGCTCTGCTCAAGCCGGTCTTCCCCGGCAAGCAGCGCGCGAATTTCCTCAATGGGCAGATACAGGCTGCGCAGCAGCCGTATGGTTTTCAGGCGCTCAACATCCGCCTCGGAATAGTTGCGATAGCTGTTCTCCCGGTCGCGCACCGGACAAAGCAGCCCCATACGCTCATAAAAGCGGATATTCTTTTTTGTTATGCCGGCCTGCGCTTCGGCCTCTTTTATTGTCATATGCTTTTTTTCAAAATCTCCTGCAACAACACTTCCCCCGCCGGGGAATTTCTTTGCGCACAAGTATACCACCGGCGGTGCGGCTTCGCAAGCATCCCGCCCGTTAAAAAGCCGCGAAGATCTTTTTATCTAAGTATACCCAGATGCTCAAGCAGAATTTTCAAGCCGATCGCGACCAGTACAATGCCGCCGGCAAGCTCGGCCTTTGACTTGTACTTTGCGCCAAACCGGCTGCCGACCGCCACGCCGGCGACCGAAAGAAAGAAGGTGACCACACCGATGAGCGCGACGGGCCCAAGGATATCCACGCCAAGAAAGGCGAAGGTAATGCCGACCGCGAGCGCGTCAATGCTGGTGGCCACTGCAAGCATGAACAGTTCGCGCAGGTCATAGACCACCGGGCCGCAGCAGCTTTCGGTCTCTTCCTTTTTAAAGGACCCGGCGATCATCTTCCCGCCGATAAATGCAAGCAGCAAAAACGCGATCCAATGATCGACGCTGGTGATGTACTTTTCAAATTGCCGGCCCAGCATCCAGCCGATCGCCGGCATGAGCGCCTGGAAGCCGCCGAAAAACAGGCCGAGCAGCGCGGCGTATTTAAAATCGGTTTTGCGCATGTTCAGTCCCTTGCAGACCGCCACCGCGAAAGCGTCCATCGCAAGGCCGACCGCGATAAGAAAAAACTGTAAGAATCCCATTTTATCCGCTCCTTTTTTCTGCGCGCCGTAAGGGAAGAAAAAAGACCCGCGGACTGCGGGGCCCAAAGCCGCACGCCGTCCGTGAGTCTCGCTCTTTCATCCGCCGCCAGAGACCGCCGGTCTCATCTTGTTGACGGCGTCACGGCTGCAGACCGCGAACTACTCCCTCACAGGAATTATCTTTTTCTTTTTATAATCTGTCGGACACTTTGGGGATTTTAACACATTCCGCAAGCCGGTGTCAAATTGTGCGCCGCTTTTCTTTGCGGCGTTTTTATATTATAATTTCTGACGAAGCATCCCCATTCGCCCCCGTGCAGACAGCGGACATGTCGGCCGGGCGGCTGCTTTGAGGCAAATATTATTCAGAGGTTCTGCATTTATGAAATGGCTTTCCCATCTGCGCACCATCAATCACCATAAGTTCCTTGTCATGAAATACTGCTTTCGCTGCGGGCTGATCCGTCAGGGTCTTCTGCACGATCTTTCCAAATACAGCCCGGTTGAATTCCGTGCGGGCGCCAGATTTTATCAGGGAAACCAGAGTCCGAACAATATGGAGCGCAAGGTCATGGGATACAGTGCCGCCTGGCTGCACCACAAGGGCCGCAACAAACATCATCTGGAATACTGGATCGACTACTCTCCGGTTCGTCCTTACGGGATCTGCGGCATGGAGATGCCGGTGCGGTATGTCGCCGAGATGGTCTGCGACCGCATCGCGGCGAGCAAAACCTACAATCCGGAAAAATACGAGGACGATTATCCGCTGCGCTATTACGAATTCTCAAAAGACCATCTCGTCCTGCACCCCAACACCCGCGCGCTGCTTGAAGGGCTGTTGAAGATGCTGCGGGACAGCGGGGAAGACGAGACCTTCCGCTATATCCGCGAGCAGGTCGTGCGCAAAAACGCCAATCCCTTCGCAGTACAGCCGGCCGGTTTTCCGATTCCGGTAAGCGGCGCGGAAAAAGCGTCCCGGCAATAATTTCCGCTTTTGGGCAGATTTTCCGTTTTTCCAACACCGGGAACAGATTTCCGCAAACTATATTTAAAAAGCGAGCAGGCCGGCCGCAGGCAAACATTCTTCGTCTTTGTTTCCTTGACGAATTTATCGCCCTTTTCCGCTTTGTCCGCAGCGCAAAACAAGCTTTTGCCCCTCGGCCAGCGCAATGGGGCCGCCCTTTTGCCGCGCACAAGCCACACGCCCCGCGCGGCGCAGCGGGTTCCTGTCCCCGGACACAAAGGCGCTTATAACCCTGCAAAAGCCCTTGCCGCGCCCGCGCCGGGATTCACAGCACCATCAGCAGCGTGCCCGCCGCAATCAGCGCGCAGCCGATCGCGGAGCGGACCGTGATCTGCTCATGCAGGAAAAGCGCCGCAAGCAAAACGGTAAACACGACGCTCAATTTGTCGATCGGCACGACCTTGACCGCCTGTCCCGTTTGCAGCGCTTTATAATAGCACAGCCAGGAAGCGCCGGTCTCAAGGCCGGAAAGAATGAGAAACACCCAGCTTCTTCTGCTGATTTGAAAAATCCCGCTTTGCGCGTTGGTCAAAAAGACCATGCCCCAGGACATCGCCAGCACAACGGCGGTGCGCAGCGCGGTCGCGAGATTTGAATTCACCCCGTCAATGCCGATTTTGGCCAGGATCGAGGTCAGCGCCGCAAAAATCGACGAGCCCAGCGCCGGAATCAACCACATATCTTTTTCCTCCCGTTTTCATCTTCTGCAATTGTATCACCCGGCGCGCGGCCTGTTCAATCCCGCCTCTGCTTTTTATTTCCGCGCGCCCGAAAGGGGACCTTAGTATGACCAGTCTTTTTGTCTGCCCGATCTGCGGCGGCGCGCTCAGCCGCGAACCGAAACTGTATCGCTGCGCGTCGGGACACAGCTTTGACCGCGCGGCGCAGGGCTATGTCCATCTGCTGCCCGCCAACCGCAAACATTCCGCCGATCCCGGCGACGACAGGGAAATGGTCGCCGCGCGCGCCGCCTTTCTCGCCTGCGGTCACTATGCTCCGCTGCGGCAGCTTTTGTGCGCGGCCGCGCTTGCGCATTGTCCCGAAGAGGGCGGCTTTCTGGATTCCGGCTGCGGGGAAGGCTATTACACCGAGGGAATCTGCGACGCTCTGAAAAAGGCGGGGCGGCAGAACCCCGCCGCGGGCATCGACATCTCCAAAGCGGCCGCAAAGCTTGCCGCGCGGCGCTGTCCCGACGCCGAGATCGCCGTCGCCTCGGCCTATCGCCTTCCGGTCGCCGACCGGCACATCGGGTTGCTGCTCAACTGCTTTTCCCCGCTTTGTATTGATGAATTCCGCCGGGTACTTCAGCCGGGCGGGCGTTTCCTCTACGTCGTGCCCGCGCCGCGCCATCTTATGCAGCTCAAGGAACTGCTGTACGAGCGCCCCTATGAAAACGCCCGCATCAAGGCCGAATACCCCGGCTTTCGCTATCTCGGCGTGCAAAGCTTTGAAGGCAGCGCCTTCCTGCGCTCCGGGCAGGAAATTCAAAATCTGTTCGGGATGACCCCGTATTTCTGGAAAACCCCGCGCGCGGGAAAGGAACGCCTCGCCGCGCTGGACTCGCTTGAAACCGAGATCGGGTTCGATCTCCATATTTACGAGCGGCTGTGATCCGCTGCCGGCGGTTTCCGATTTGCATGATCCGCCGGTACAACACACAGCCGCCGTCGAGCCGGTTTCTCCTCCAAAAACGGCCCGCCTGTTTGCGGCGGCTGTCTGAAGCGTGCGCCGCAGGCAGCATGGAGCACACATTTTTCGATGCAGATTTTCATATATTGGGGGCTTTCGGCAAGCGGTTCTCGTTCTGATTTAAAACGATATTTTTTTCTTCAGGTCGCGGCGTCAGCCGGGGCCTGTTTTATTCCTGCTGCGCCGAACAGGCATGATAATCCCACAGTTGAACTGGGGGAGCTATAAAAATCCTTGAAAAAATGAAACAGGTAAAGCATGGCCGGAAGCTAAAGCAAAGAATTATCGCTTTGAATCATGCAAAATTACTTAAGGCATCCCCGTGTAAAGGACTTGCAGTGCAAAAAGCGAGATTGAAAAACGGTTCAGTGTCTTCTTAAACAGCTGCCACAGAAGATTTGCGCTTACAGGGCCTGTTCAAGCCCCCCATTCAAAGGGTGGTTTTGATTTTTCTGCTTTTGCGCAAAAGGGCTTTCCCGGTTTTACCGGGCAGGGCAATGAAATTCATTCAGCCGGTCATACAGTCGACCGGGCTGTTCGCCGCGCTTGCGGGGCGTTGTCCGCTTTCCCTCCCAGGACTCCAACTCTGCCGGGGCATTATATGAAGGTGATTTGATGCTCCCCGGTTCAGCCGTTTTTTGCCTGTCCGGCGTCAAATCAAAAGCCGCGCAAAAACGTTCTCTTTGCGCGGCTTTTATCATTTCCAAAACGGTTTCAGATATCGATAACGCCCTCAAAGTCGATCTGGGCGTCGCCGGTCAGGGTCAGGCCGTCCGCACGGCGGTTGACGGTCAGGTCGCCGCCCCGCAGGTGCAGGGTGATGTCGCTGTTCATCTCGCAGAGTCCCAGCTCGGTCGCGGCGGCCGCGACGGCGCAGGCCCCGGTGCCGCAGGACCAGGTCTCCCCGATGCCGCGCTCCCAGACCCGCATCCGGATGGTCTAGCGGTCCAGCACGGTCGCAAAGGAGATATTCGCGCGCTGGGGGAAAGCGGGGTCGGTCTCCAGCCGCGGGCCGACCGTCTCGACCGGGAAGGCATCGACGTCCTCCACGAACAGCACGCAGTGCGGATTGCCCATCGACAGGCAGGTCACCCGGTAGAGGGTTCCGTCCACCTGCCAGGGCTTGTTGACCGCGCGTTCCTTTTCAAACGCAGGGGAGAGCGGAACCTTCGCCGCCCGGAAGTCGGGGGCGCGCATCTCGATCGAGACGCTGTAGACCTGGCCGTCCCGCACATAACAGCGCAGGCTGCGCGGCCCGGCCTCGGTGCCGATGACCATCTCCTGCTTGCGCACCCGTCCCCGCTCATAGAGATACTTCGCGACGCAGCGCATCGCGTTCGCCGCGATCTCGGCGGGAGTGCCGTCCGAGTTGTACATCCGCATCGACGCGTCATACCGCTCGTCCGGCAGAATCAACACGATGCCGTCCCCGCCGATGCTGCGCCGCCGGCTGGACAGCCAGACGCTCAGCGACTCGGGGTTTTCAACCGTCTGGTCAAAGCAGTCGAAATAGATGTAATCATTTTCGCTCGCCCGCATCTTGATGAAGCGGTAGCTTTTTTTGCTTGTCGGCAGATGGGCGGCGTCGAACAGCTCGATATTTTCACAGCTGTAGCCGCTGCGAATAACGCTCAGCAACGCGCTTGCGGTGTCGATGCTGGTCAGGCAGGCGACCCGGCACTCGATCGCGCGCCGGCGCAGCGCGACCGTCTCGGCGTCGGGCAGCGCGCCCTTTTCCCCGGTCGCGAGCACATACTGCACGTCGCCGCTCTCAACCAGCGCCGCGAGCGCGGCCTGCTCGTCCTGGCCCGGGGCGGACTGTACCGCCCGGCAGTGCAGCCCCGCACGGCGCAGCGCCTCGGCCGTCTGCTGCGGCGCATAGATGGTGAATCCTAGCGCCGACATCCCGCGGGCGACCCGGATGGTCTCATAGCTGTCCCGCTTCTGCATGGTCACCAGCAATCCGCCGTTTGAGCGGATCTCATAGCCCGCCGCGACCAGCGCCTTGAACAGCGCCTCCTCGATGTTGCGCCCGATGCCGAGCACCTCTCCGGTCGACTTCATCTCGGGGCCGAGGTGGCTGTCCACGCCGGACAGCTTCTCAAAGGAGAAAGCGGGCGCTTTGGCGGCGAAGAGCACCGATTTTCTGAACAGTCCGCTCCCATAGCCAAGCTCGCTGATCCGCTCGCCCATCATGACCCGGGTCGCCGCCGCCGCGATGGGCAGTCCGGTGACCTTGCTGATATAGGGGACGGTGCGGGAAGCGCGCGGGTTCGCCTCGATGACATACAGCCGGTTGTTGTGCACGACATACTGAATATTGATGAGCCCGCGCACCCCGAGTTCGAGCGCGAGCTGGCGGGTGCTGTCCACGATCGCCTCGATCACCGGCCCGCCGAGGTTCCAGGCGGGATAGACTGCGATCGAGTCGCCGGAATGCACCCCGGCGCGCTCGACATGCTCCATGATGCCGGGAATGAGGATCTCCTCGCCGTCGCAGATCGCGTCCACCTCGACCTCCCGGCCGGACAGGTATTTGTCCACCAGCACGGTGTTGTCCCCGCTCTGGGAAAGGATGAAGTCCATGTACCGGGCGATTTCACTGTCCGCATAGGCGATCATCATATTTTTGCCGCCGAGCACATAACTCGGACGCACCAGCACCGGGTAGCCGAGCTCCCGCGCCGCCGCGAGCGCCTCGGCCGCCGTCTTGACGATGTGGCCGCGGGGACGTGCGATGCCGAGCCTGCCGAGGATGGCGTCGAACTTCTCCCGGTCCTCCGCCGCGTCGATGGTCTCAAGCGGGGAGCCGAGGATCGGGACCCCGTTGTCCGCGAGGGTTTTCGCAAGGTTGATCGCGGTCTGCCCGCCGAACATGACCACCGCGCCGCAGGGCTTTTCCAGCCGGATAACTTCCATGACGTCTTCGGGGGTCAGCGGCTCAAAATACAGCCGGTCGGCGGTATCGAAGTCGGTCGAGACCGTCTCGGGGTTGTTGTTGATCATGACGACCTCATAGCCCAGCTGCCGCAGCGTCCAGACGCAGTGGACCGAGGCATAGTCGAACTCGATGCCCTGGCCGATCCGGATCGGGCCGGAGCCGAGCACCACCACCGTCTTTTTGCCGCTCGCGTTCGCAAAAGCGGCCGCCTCGTCCTGTCCGTCGGCCGCGGCGTAGAAATAGGGGGTGCTGGCCGCAAATTCGGCGGCGCAGGTATCCACCATCCGGTAGCGGGCGGGCAGGTGCTCGGGCAGGGCCTGGCCGCTCAGCCGGGCGATTGCCGCGTCGGGATAACCCAGCCGCTTGGCCGCGCGGTAGAGCGCCGGGTCCAGCGTCTCCCGCTCCAGCCGCCGCTGCATCCCCGCAAGCAGCACGAGCCGCTCGAGGAACCACTCGTCGATCATGGTGAGCTTGTGGATTTCCGCGACGCTCATGCCGCGCAAAATCCCCTCGTAGACCGCGAAGACCCGCTCGTCTGTCGCGTTCTGCATCGCTTCGCGCAGCGCGCTGTCCGAAAGCGCCGCCATGGACGGCATCGCGAGGGTGTCCTGCTTGATCTCGGCCCCGCGCACCGCCTTCATCAGCGCCTGCTCGAAGGTGGGGGCGATCGCCATCACCTCGCCGGTCGCCTTCATCTGGGTGCCGAGCAGCCGGGAGGCGGAATAGAACTTGTCAAAGGGCCATTTGGGGAACTTGCCCACCACATAATCCAGCGCAGGCTCGAAAAAGGCGGTGGTTTTTTCGGTGACCGCGTTGGGGATCTCGTCCAGCCGCAGACCGACCGCGAGCTGGGCCGCGACCTTGGCGATGGGGTAGCCGGTCGCCTTGGAGGCGAGCGCCGAGGAGCGGGAGACGCGGGGGTTGACCTCGATGACCGCGTATCGCATGCTCTCGGGATGCAGCGCGAACTGGACGTTGCAGCCGCCGCATACCCCGAGGCTCTGGATGATCTCGATGGCCGCCGTGCGCAGCATCTGGTATTCCGGGTTCGCCAAAGTCAGCGCCGGGGCGGCGACGATGCTGTCGCCGGTATGGATGCCGACCGGGTCGAAATTCTCCATCGAGCAGACGCAGATCGCGTTGCCCGCGCCGTCCCGCACGACCTCGAACTCGATCTCTTTCCAGCCCGAAATACACTTTTCCACCAGGATCTGGCTGATGGGGGATTCCTCGATGCCGGTCTTGGCGATTTCTGCGAGCGCCTGCTCGTCCTTCGCGATGCCGCCGCCGCTGCCGCCGAGGGTGAAGGCGGGGCGGACGATGACCGGATAGCCGATCTGCTTTGCAAGCTCGAGCGCCGCGCCCACCTCGGTCACGATGCCAGAGGGGACGGTCGGCTGGCCGATGCGCTGCATCATCTCCTTGAATTTCTGCCGGTCCTCGGCGTTCTCAATGGTTTCAAGGCTCGCGCCGAGCAGCCGGACCCCCATTTTGTCCAGATAGCCGCTCTCGGCGAGCTTCATGCTCAATGTCAGGCCCATCTGCCCGCCGATGGTGGACAGCAGTCCGTCCGGGCGCTCCCTGGCGATGACCCGCCGCAACACCGTCTCGTTGAGCGGCTCGATATAGATGCGGTCGGCGACCGCGCTGTCGGTCATGATGGTCGCGGGATTGGAGTTGACCAGCACGGTGGTCAGCCCGAGTCCCTTGAGCACCCGGCAGGCCTGGGTGCCCGCATAGTCAAATTCGGCCGCCTGCCCGATGATGATGGGGCCGGAGCCGATAAGCAGAACTTTTTTCAGGCTTTTGTCCAGCGGCATCGCTCACACCTCCGTGCGCTTGAGAAATTCGTCGAACAGAAACGCGGTATCCTGCGGCCCCGCGCAGGCCTCGGGATGGAACTGGACCGAGAAGGCGTTGCAGTCCCGGTACTCCACCCCCTCGTTGGAGCCGTCGTTGAGGTTGCGGTAACTCTCCCGCCCGTCCGGTGGCAGGGTGCAGACCGCATAGCCGTGGTTCTGGCTGGTCACATAGCAGCGGCCGGTATCCAGATTTTTGACCGGCTGGTTCGCGCCGCGGTGACCGTATTTCAGCTTGGCGGTTTTGCCGCCGCGCGCGAGGGCGAGCAGCTGCTGCCCAAGGCAGATGCCGAAGGTGGGAAGGCCGCTTTGCACCGCGCGGCCGACCTGGGCGACGATCTCGGGATAGCTCGCCGGGTCGCCCGGGCCGTTGGAGAGCAGCAGTCCGTCCGGATTAAGCGCGGCGATCTCCTGTGCGCCGGTCCCGGCGGGCAGGACGGTCACCTTGCAGCCCCGCTCGACCAGCGCCTTCGCAATCGCGCCCTTATAACCGAAGTCCCAAAGCGCGATGTGGCGCGCGCCGGACGGGTTGAGGGTCTGCGGCGTCTTGCAGCTGACCGCGTAGACGTCGGCGGCGAGCTGCATGGCCGAAAGCTCCCGGCAAAACCCACCGATATCCTTTGGCAGCTCGTTGCGAACGGCGGCGTTCATGACCCCCTGCTCCCGCAGCTGGCGGGTGAGCGCGCGGGTGTCCACCCCGCAAAGCCCCGTGACCCCCCGTGCGGCGAGCAGTTCGCCGAGGCTCTCTTTGCAGCGGAAATTGGAGGGGCTTTCGCACAGGTCCTGCACGATAAAGCCGGCGGGTCCGATGACCCCGCTCTCAAAATCCTCCGGGATGACCCCGTAATTGCCGATTTGCGGAAAGGTCTCGACCACCAGCTGGCCGTGATAGCTCGGGTCGGTCAGGGTTTCGAGATAGCCGACCATGGCGGTATTGAAGACAAGCTCGGCGGTGACCTCTTTGTCCCCGCCGAACCGTTCGCCTTCGGTATACCACCCGTTTTGTAATATCAGATATGCTTTCTGCTTCATTGCGAATCTCCCGTCAAATCAGGCGGCCGGCCCGCGCGGACCGCTCAGCCGAGCAGCCGCACCAGCACCGCTTTCTGCGCGTGCAGGCGGTTTTCCGCCTCCTCAAAAATCTCCTTGGCGTGCGCCTCAAAGGCCTCTTCGGTGATCTCCTCGCCGCGGTGGGCGGGCAGGCAGTGCTGCACCATGCAGTCGGGTTTTGCGACCGCCATGAGCGCTTCGTCCACGAGATAGCCCGCGAAGTCCTTCTCTCTTTGCAGCTTTTCCGCCTCCTGGCCCATCGAGACCCAGACGTCGGTGATGACGACGTCGGCGTCCTTCGCCGCGGTCTTGGGGTCATTGGTCAGGGTGAAGCGGCCGGTCGACTCGGCCCATTTGAGGATCTCGGGATCGGGCCGGTGGTTGTCCGGGCAGGCGAGCGAGACGGTCATGCCGGTCTTGAGCCCGCCGACGATCAGGGAATTCGCCATGTTGATGCCGTCCCCGATAAAGCAGAGCTTCAGCCCTTTCAGCTTGCCCTTGAATTCCCGGATGGTCTGCAGATCCGCGAGCACCTGACAGGGATGGGCATAGTCGGTCAGGCCGTTGATGACCGGGACCGAGCCGTACTTCGCGAGATCCTCCACCTCCTGCTGCGCATAGGTGCGGATCATGATGCCGTCCACATACCGGGAAAGCACCCGCGCGGTGTCCTGCACCGGCTCGCCGCGGCCTACCTGGCTCTCCTTGTTGGAGATGAACAGGGCGTGCCCGCCGAGCTGGTACATCCCGACCTCGAAAGAGACCCGGGTGCGGGTGGAGGATTTGGAAAAGAGCATCGCGAGGGTCTTGCCCTTGAGCAGCGGGTGGGCAATGCCGGCCTTGTTTTCGGCCTTGAGGCGGTCGGCGAGATCCAGCGTCTCGAGAATTTCCCCGCTTGTCCAGTCCATCAGTTTCAGCAGGTGTTTCATTTTTTCTCTCCTTTTTGTCCGGCCGCGCTCAGAACGAGGCGAGCGCCCGCTCGAGCGCCGAAAGCCCTGTCTGCATCTCGTGCCATGTGATGCTCAGCGGCGGCAGCAGCCGCAGTTTTGTTTTGGCGGTCAGCACCAGCACGCCCTGCCGCATCGCCTCCAGAAGGACCGTCTTCGCTTCAAGCCCCTCTTCCAGCTCGGCGCCGAACATCATGCCCATTCCGCTGACCGATTTGATTCCGTGCATTCCGGCGAGCTGTTCGCGCAGGTATTCCCCTTTGCGGGCGACCTCATCCAGGAAAAACTCGTCCATCCGGCCGAGCAGATAGGCCGCCGCCGCGCAGGCAACCGGGTTGCCGCCAAAGGTAGTCGCATGGTCGCCCGGGCCGAGCACATTTTCGGTCTTGTCCCCAAACAGCACCGCCGCGAGCGGCAATCCGCCGCCCAGTCCCTTGGCGCTGGTGACGAGATCGGGGGTGATGCCGAACTGCTGGAAGGCGTACAGGGTGCCGGTGCGGCCGACGCCGGTCTGCACCTCGCCCACGATGAGCAGGATGTCCCGCTCGGCGCAGAGCCTGGCGACCGCCTGCACATAGGCGCGGTCGAGCGGGATGACCCCGCCCTCGCCCTGCACCAGCTCGAGCATGACCGCGCAGTGCTTGTCGCCGATCTGCGAAAGCGCAGCGGCGTCGTTCGCGGGCAGATAGTCAAACCCCTCGGTAAAGGGGAAGAAATAGTTGTGAAAAACCTCCTGGCCGGTCGCCGCGAGGGTGGTCACGGTGCGGCCGTGAAAGGAGTTGTAAAGGGTCGCGATGCGGTCGCGGCCCGCGCCGTATTTGTCAAAGCTGTATTTGCGCGCCGTCTTGATCGCGCCCTCGTTTGCCTCGGCGCCGGAATTCGCGAAGAACACCTTTTTCATGCCGGTGCGCTCGCACAGCAGCTTCGCCGCCTCGACGCAGGGCTCGGTGTAATAGAGGTTGGAGGTATGCTGCAAAAGCCCCGCCTGGCGGGTCACCGCCGAGACCCAGCCCTCATCGCAGAAGCCAAACGAATTGACCCCGATGCCGCTGGTAAAATCGATGTATTTTTTGTCGTTCGGGTCCCAGACCGTCGCGTTCTCTCCCCGCACAAGGGCGAGCGGGAACCGCACGTAGGTATGGGCGACATACTGGTCGTCCAGCGCTTTGATCTCTTCAAAATCCATTACGCTTCCTCCTTGGTAAACAGAGTGCCGATGCCTTCGTCCGAAAAAATCTCGATCAGGATCGAGTGTGGGATGCGGCCGTCGATCATGACCGCCTTGCCGACCCCGCCGCGCACCGCCTGCTCGCAGGACTGCACCTTCGGGATCATCCCGCCGGCGACCACGCCGCTTTGGATAAGCTGGGCGATCCGGCCGACCTTCACCTCCCTGATGAGGGAATCGGGGTCGTTGAGGTCCTGCATCAGGCCGCGGATATCGGTCAGGGTGATGAGGTTCTCCGCCCCGAGCGCGACCGCGATTGCCGCGGCGGCGGTGTCCGCGTTGATGTTGTAGGTATTGCCCTGCGCGTCGGTGCCGACCGTAGCGACGACCGGGATATAGCCGCTTTGCAGCGCGTTGACGATGGGCCGCGGGTCGACCGAGGTGATCTCCCCGACCAGGCCGAGTTCGGCGGATTTCGGCTTTGCCTGGATCATGCCGCCGTCGATGCCGCAAAGACCGAGCGCCCGGCCGCCGAGGGTGCCGATGAGCGAGACAAGGTCCTTATTGGTTTTGCCGGCCAGCACCATCTGCACCACCTCGGCGGTCGTCTCGTCGGTATAGCGCAGTCCGCCGACAAACCTTGTCTTGACGCCGAGCCGCCCGAGCATCTCGCTGATCTCGGGGCCGCCGCCGTGCACCAGCACGACCTTGATGCCGACCATGGTCAGCAAAATGATGTCGCTCATGACGTCGTGCTTGAGCCCGGCGCTTACCATGGCGTTGCCGCCGTATTTCACCACGACGGTTTTGCCGGAATATTTCTGGATGTACGGCAGTGCGGCGGTCAGCACCTGCGCCTGCACCCGCTCGTTCAGCCCCTGAACGGTCATTTTCTCTTCTCCTGTCTGCGAATTCAAAAATTAAATCGGTTTCCTGCGCCGTTCAGGTGCGGTAATCCCCGTTGATCTTTACATAGTCATAGGTCAGGTCGCAGCCCCAGGCGGTCGCCGCGGCCTCGCCTTCGTGCAGATCGACCGCTATGTGGATTTCGTCGGCGCTGAGCACCTGTTTGGCGGTCTCCTCCGAGAAGGGAAGTCCCGCGCTCTGCCTGCAGACCTCGACCCGGCCCGCTTTTGAGACAAAGGCGACCTCCACCTTGTCCGCATCGGTATCCGCGCCGCTGTAGCCGAGCGCGCACAGCACCCGTCCCCAGTTTGCGTCGGCGCCGAACATCGCGCATTTGACCAGCGAGGAGGAGATGACCGCCTTGGCCGCCGTCCTGGCCGCCTCGACCGTCCGCGCGCCCTTTACCTCGCATTCCAGCAGTTTGGTCGCGCCCTCGCCGTCCTTCGCGATCTTGCGGGAGAGCTGTTTTGCAAAGACCGCGAGCGCTTCGCAGAACCGGTCAAAGTCCGCGCCCGGCGCCTCAACCGGCGGGTTGCCCGCCTTGCCGTTTGCGAGCACCGCGACCGTGTCGTTGGTCGAGCTGTCCCCGTCGATCGAAATCATGTTGAAGCTGTCCTGCACGACGGCGGACAGCGCCTTTTGCAGCATCTGCGGGCTGATCGCCGCGTCGGTGGTGAAAAAGCTGAGCATGGTCGCCATATTGGGATGGATCATCCCCGACCCTTTGGCGATGGCCCCGAGGGTGACCGTTTTGCCGCCCAGCGAAAAGCTCGCGGCGATCTCCTTTTTTACGGTGTCGGTGGTCATGATCGCCTCGGCCGCCGCCGCGGAACCGTCGCCGCTGAGCAGCGCGGCCGCCGCCGGAATGCCGGACGCGATCGGCTCAAGATCCAGCACCTGGCCGATGACCCCGGTCGAGGCGACGATCACGTCCTCCGCCCTGATTCCGAGCGCTTTCGCGGTCAGCTCGGCCATCGCTTCGGCCTTTTCGACCCCGTCGGCGTTGCAGGTATTGGCGTTGCCGCTGTTGCAGACGACCGCCTGGGCAACCCCGTTTTGCAGGTGCGCCCGGGTCACCGTGATCGGCGCGCCGTAGACCTTGTTTTGGGTATACACCGCCGCCGCCGCGCAGGGCACCTCGCTCAGGATCAGCGCGAGGTCCTTTTTGCTCTTGTTTTTGCGCACGCCGCAGTGAATGCCTGCGGCCTTGAAACCGAGCGGCGCGCAGACGCCGCCTTCTATGAATTTCAGTTCGTCCATCTCATATTTCCTCTCAAAGTATGCCGGTGAATTCCGGAACGCCGAGCGCGAGATTCATATTCTGCACCGCCGCGCCGGACGCGCCCTTGTAAAGATTGTCAAACACCGCCGTGACCGTGATTCGCTCGCCGCCGCAGACATACAGCCGCAGGCCCGGTTTATCCGCAAATTCGTTTGCGGCGATAAAACCGTCCTCGGGGGCGGGGGCGACCGAAAAGAGTGGTTCGCCAGCGTAATATTCCCGATAATAGTCCAGCAGCCCGTCCGCGCCGACCGGCTTTTCCAGCTGGGAACCGTCCAGCAGCAGGCTGACCGCCATGCCGGAGTAGAAGTCCCCGACCACAGGGCAGAAAACCGGCGGGCGGGAAAGGCCGCAGACCGCCGCCATTTCCGGCAGGTGCTTGTGATTCTGGTTAAGGCCGTAGGGGCGCGGCGCGTCCAGCTGGGCGGGACGTCCTTCGGCCTCATACTGGGCGATCATCTTTTTGCCGCCGCCGCTGTAGCCGGTCAGGGAGTAGCAGCACAGCCGCGCGTCCCGCGAGAGCAGCTCGCCCGCGACGAGGGGGTAGACCGCCGTGATGAATCCGGTCGCGTGGCAGCCGGGATTGGCGATCCTTTTGGAACCCCTGACCGCTTCCCGATGGGCGGGGGAGAGCTCGGGCAGCCCGTAGGTCCAGCCCGGCGCGGTGCGGTGGGCGGTGGACGCGTCGATCAGCACCGTGTGCGGGTTGCTGCAAAGCGCCGCCGACTCCCGCGCCGCCGCGTCCGGCAGGCAGAGAAAGACCGCGTCCGCCGCGTTGATCAGCTCAGCGCGGTGAGCGGGGTCCTTGCGCAGCTCAGGCTGCGCCGTCAGCAATTGAATATCCGGGCGCGCCTTGATCCGCGCCTCGATTTGCAGGCCGGTCGTTCCCTCCCGGCCGTCAATAAACACCTTAAAGCTCATTTTTCTCCTCTTTTCCGAGCGACGCCAGCGCCTGTTCGGCATTCTCGATCTGGCGCTTGACCGCTTCGGGGGCGGGTCCGCCGTAGGAGCCGCGCCGCCGCACGCAGCCGACGAGGTCGATCGCCGCATAGACATCCTCGCCGAACAGCGGACTGAATGCCTGGTACTCGGCGAGCGGCAGGCTCTCGAGGGTCGTGTCCAGCTCGATGCACCGGTTGACCAGCGCGCCGGAAATCTTGTAGGCGTCCCGGAAGGGCATCCCCTTGGTGACAAGATAATCGGCGCAGTCGGTCGCGTTGATGAAGCCCTTTGCCGCCGCCGCGCGCAGCTTCTGCTTGTCAAACACCGCGGTTTGCAGCATCGGCGCGGCCAGCTCAAGGCAGAGCGACACGGTGTCCAGCGCGCCGAAGATGGCCTCCTTGTCCTCCTGCATGTCCTTGTTATAGGCGAGCGGCAATCCCTTCATGACGGTCAGCAGGGTGACCAGCGCGCCCGTGACCCGGCCGGTCTTGCCGCGGATCAGTTCGGCAATGTCCGGGTTCTTCTTCTGCGGCATGATGGAGGAGCCGGTCGAAAAACTGTCCGCAAAGCTCAGGAAACCGAATTCGCTCGAGCACCAGAGGATCATCTCCTCGCTCATGCGGGACAGGTGGATCATCAGGATGGACAGGCAGGCGGCAAGCTCGATGACAAAGTCGCGGTCGGAGACCCCGTCGATGCTGTTTTCGCAGACCGACAGGAACCCGAGCTCGTCGCAGACCATCCGGCGGTCGATCGGGTAGGTCGTTCCGGCGAGGGCGCCCGACCCGAGCGGCAGCACCAGCGTCCGCTTTTTGCAGTCCGCAAGGCGGGAGGCGTCCCGCAGCAGCATGGCGGTGTAGGCCATGAGCGCGTGGGCGAGGGTGACCGGCTGGGCACGCTGCAGGTGGGTGTAGCCCGGCATGACCGTCTCGGTGTGCTGCTTCGCGATCTCGCAAAGGGTCAACCCGAGGGTTTTGATCTTCCCGGTCAGCTTGTCAATTTCGTCCGCGAGGTAGAGCCGCAGGTCGGTCGCGACCTGGTCGTTGCGGCTGCGCGCGGTGTGCAGCCGCTTGCCCGCGTCTCCCAGCCGCTCGGTCAGCCAGCCCTCCACAAAGGTGTGGACGTCCTCGGCGGTCATGTCGATCTGGACGCTGCCGTCCGCAAGACCCGCGAGCAGCTCCCGCAGCCCGGCGTCCAGCGCCGCGCCCTCCTCTTTCGGGATGATGCCCTGCGCCGCGAGCATCTTCGCGTGCGCCATCGAGCCGCGGATATCCTGTTCAATCATCCGGCAATCAAAGCCGATGGAGGAGTTGAGCGCGTTGATCCGCTCGTCCACCTCGCCGCTGAGCCGTCCCGCCCAAAGTTTCATCTGTCTTTCCTTTCCGCCTTTTTGATTATTGGTTTGCGTTTCTCCTGGCGTCCAGCAGCGCCTTTACCTTGATGGGCAATCCGAAGATGTTGATGAAGCCCTGAGAATCCATCTGGTTGTAGACCTCGTCCTCGCCGAAGGTGGCAAATTCCTCGCTGTACAGCGAATAGGGGCTCTGCATGCCCGCGCCGATGACGTTGCCCTTATACAGCTTGAGCTTGACCGTGCCGGTCACCGTCTCCTGGGTCTTGTCCACGAAGGCGGAGAGCGCCTCACGCAGCGGGGTATACCACTGGCCGTTATAGACGAGGTCGGCGAACTCCAGCGCCATTTTCTGCTTGTAGTGCTGGGTCATCTTGTCCAGGCAGATCTGCTCGAGCATCTCGTGCGCGCGGTAGAGGATGGTGCCGCCGGGGGTCTCATAGACGCCGCGGCACTTCATGCCGACCAGCCGGTTTTCGACGATGTCGATGATGCCGACGCCGTTCGCGCCGCCCAGCTCGTTGAGCTTCTGGATGAGCGAGACGCCGTCCATCTTCTAGCCGTTGAGCGAGACCGGAACGCCCTTTTCAAAGCCGAGCTCGATCTCGGTCGCCTTGTCCGGCGCCTGCTGGGGGGTGACCCCCATTTCCAGCTCCATGGTCGTGTCATAGTTCGGCTCGTTGGCCGGGTCCTCCAGCTCCAGTCCCTCGTGGGAGAGGTGCCAGAGGTTTTTGTCCTTGGAATAGTTGGTCTCGCGGCTGATCGACAGGGGAACATTGTGCGCCTCGGCGTAGTCGATCTCCTGCTCACGGCTCCTGAGTTCCCACACCCGCCAGGGCGCGATGATGGTCATGTTCGGCGCATAGGCCTTGATCGCGAGTTCGAAACGGACCTGATCATTGCCCTTGCCGGTGCAGCCGTGGGCGATGGCGTCCGCGCCCTCCGCCGCGGCGATTTCGCAGAGCTTTTTCGCGATGATCGGGCGGGCGAAGGAGGTGCCCAGCAGGTAGGTGTTTTCATACTTCGCGCCGGCCTTGATGGTCGGGAAGATGTAATCCTCTACAAATTCCTTTTTCAGGTCTGCGATATACAGTTTGGACGCGCCGGTTTTGATCGCTTTTTCTTCCAGCCCCGCAAGCTCCTTGCCCTGGCCGACGTCCGCCGCGACCGCGATCACCTCGCAGCCCTCATAGTGCTCCTTGAGCCAGGGGATGATGATGGATGTATCCAGGCCGCCCGAATAGGCAAGCACGATTTTTTTGATCTCTTTCATGGTTTCTCCTCCGCATTTCCGATGCATTTATATTCTTCATTATGGCATAATTATACGCCTGCTTTCGGGAATGTCAAGAGAATCTCTGAATATTTTTAAAATTTATTCAATATTTTTTGATTTTATGCAGTATATTTGAAATAAATATTCATTATCAACTTCCGTCCGTTATATTTCATCTGGAGTTTTATACGATTGCGCGGCATTTTTTGCATAGTCAGACATTTTGCCTTAGCCGTTTTCCCCGCGGCACAGTCCAGTTTTGCTGCCGGATTCTGATTTCCGGCCGGCAAGGCCAGGGATGAGCCATATGCCTGCTTCTTAAAAAGGGATGAATATTTCCTTTTTTCATCACCCCTCCCACATCCATAATGGAAATTCTCGGCTCTTTCTTTGTCCTGTTCTTTTCAGAGCATTCCATCTGAAGAGTTATGCCTGCGCCGTTTATTTGTCTGCGCAGGGCAGGCATTTTCTTCAAACTGCAAACTCAAAAAAACGGCGTCCCCCGAACAGCTCGTTCAGGGGACGCCGCAGTTATCTCATTATTAATTTTTTTACCCGTGCAGCCGGCAGGCTCAGCCGATCTCAACCGTCCAGTTGTTTTCATCCGGCAGACGGCCCCACTGGATACCAGTCAGGGTATCAAACAGCTTCTGGGTAAACTCGCCGATCTTGCCGCCGCAGACGGTGTGATGAACGCCCTTGTAGAAAATTTAGCCGATGGGGGAGACGACGGCGGCGGTGCCGGTGCCCCAGGCCTCTTCCAGGGTGCCGTCCTCGATGGCGGCGATAAGCTCGTCCACGCTCAGCAGCCGTTCTTCCACTTCGACGCCCCAGTTTTTGCAAAGCTCGATGCAGGATTTGCGGGTGATCCCGGGCAGTACCGAACCGGTGAGTTTGGGGGTGACGACCTTGCCGGCGATCTTGAACATGACGTTCATGCTGCCGACTTCCTCGATGTAGCGGCGCTCAACGCCGTCCAGCCAGAGGACCTGAGAATATCCCTGCTCCTCGGCGCGGGTGCCGGCGCGCTGGGATGCGGCATAGTTGCCGCCGCACTTGGCATAACCGGTGCCGCCGCGCACGGCGCGGACGTCCTCGGTCTCGATGACGATTTTGACCGGCGCAAGCCCTTCCTTATAATAGTTGCCGACCGGGCTGCAGATGATGACGAACATGCAGTTATTGTAGCCGTGCACGCCGAGCTGGGGGTCGACCGCAAACTCAAACGGGCGGATATACAGCGAGGTGTTGGGGGCGTGAGGCACCCAGTCCAGTTCCATGGTCAGCAGCTTTTCCAGCGCTTCCAGCATGAAATCGCCGTCGAACTGGGGCAGCGACATACGTTCTGCGGAATTGTTCATCCGCTTGAAATTCTCTTCCGGACGGAACAGGCGAACCTTGCCGTCCACCCCGCGGTAAGCCTTCATTCCTTCAAAAATCTCGGCGCCGTAATGAAAGACGGTCGCCGCAGGGGAGAGGCTCAGGTTCCCGTACGGGACGATGCGCGCGTCGTGCCAGCCCTCGCCCTTGGTCCAATCCATGACGAACATGTAATCGGTGAAATACTGACCGAATCCCAGCGCATCCTCGTTGGGTTTCTGCTTGAGCTCGGCCGCTTTTGTCACTTTGATCTCCATATTCCATACTCCTTTTTATAAGCTGCAAATCCGATCCGCGATCTCCCTGCGGGAGTGTTAGCCCGTATCTGCTTCATTATACCACATCTGCCGGTTTTCGTATCCGGTTTTGTGCCGCCTGCACTGCCCGAAAACGCCCGGATTTTGTTTTGCGGCTTATCCCGGCCGGGCCTGTCCATTCCATGCCGCCCGCGCCGCCGGATGTGACGCCGCCCGGCGTATTTTCACACATTAAACCGATAAAATATTTTTCTCACTATAGCCTCATTTTCCGCGATTGTCAATAACAGCCGCGGCTTGATCCGCAGCCTTTTCGCTTTTTCGTGCGCAGTCCGTACGCCTGCCGGCGGGATAATTTTCCTTGCTTTTTCCCCCTCATTTTGCTACTATTTCAAATGACTCGACTTCGAGTCGTCTGCCGGCGCGGTAATACTCTGCGCCCCAAACAAAAAGGAGACAAGAGAAAAATGAATTCCTATAAAATCATGACCGATTCCAACGCGGACCTGACTGCAGATCTGATCGATGAACTCGGCGTTGAGGTAATTTCGACCGAGTACACGATCGACGGCGAAACTTTTTTGAACTATCCTGACCACCACGAATATGACATCCACGACTTTTATCAAAAGCTCAAGGCGGGAGCGCCTTCTTCGACTGCGCTTATCAACATTGACCGCTACATGCAGTTTATGGAGAATATCCTGAGCGCGGGCGACGACCTTCTTTATATCTGCTTCTCCTCCGGGCTGTCCGGCAGCTATGGATGCGCGGTGACGGCGGCGCAGGAGCTTGCGGAAAAGTATCCCGAGCGCAAACTGCTGGTTGTCGACTCGCTTGCGGCAAGCGGCGGCGAGGGACTGCTCGTCTGCAACGCGGTCATGCAGCAGCGCGCGGGACTGTCCATCGAACAGCTCGCCAAATGGGTCGAGGACAACCGCAACCATCTCTGCCACTGGTTCACGGTGGACGACCTCGATCATCTTAAGCGGGGCGGCCGTGTTTCTGCCGCTGCGGCTTTCTTTGGCGGCATGCTCGGCATCAAGCCGGTCCTGCATGTCGACGATGAGGGACACCTGATCCCGATGGCCAAGGTGCGCGGCCGCCGCGCCTCGCTGGACGCGCTGGTCGCCGAGATGGAAAAAACAGTGACTGAGCCGGAAAACCAGTTGGTCTATGTCTGCCACGCCGATTGTGAGGCGGACTGCGATTATGTGATTGAGCAAATCCGCGCAAAAATGCAGGTCAAGGAGATCCGTAAAGGCTATATCGGTCCGGTCATCGGTTCTCACTCCGGTCCCGGCACCCTTGCGCTGTTCTTTGTCGGCAGCCATAAGTGAGCCGCGCTTCCGGCAGGAAATTCCAATAAAAAGCAGCAGGCAGCAGACCTCGGTCTGCTGCCTTTTTCTGTTTACCGCGTTTCCGCTCTTCTTTTTATCCCCCGGCTTTTTCTTTGTCCTTTGTGCTTTTATTTGCTTTTTTCACCATTGGCGGCAGCTCATCGGTCAGCCGGTTTTTGGCAGACAAAAAGGGCCGCGCCGGACGGCGCAGCCCTTTTTACGGTTAAAAAATGCTCAATAGTTTTTGCACTGAAGCTCAAAATAGCTCTGGGGATGTTTGCAGACCGGGCAAAGCTCGGGCGCCTTTTCCCCGATATGAATGTGTCCGCAGTTGAGGCACTTCCAGACGACAATGCCGTCCTTTTCGAAGACCTTGCCTTCCTCAAGGTTTTTCAGCAGCGCGAGATACCGCTCTTCATGTTCCTTTTCAACGCCCGCAACACCGTCAAACATCTCGGCGATCTGCTCAAAGCCTTCCTCGCGCGCCTCTTTGGCAAACTGCGCATACATGTCTGTCCACTCGTAATTTTCACCCTCCGCGGCAAGGCGCAGGTTGACCGCCGTCGTGCCGACGCCGTCATGCAGCAGCTTATACCAGAGTTTGGCGTGTTCCTTCTCGTTCATTGAAGTTTCGGTGAAAATGTTGGAAATCTGGACATAGCCGTCCTTCTTGGCCTGGGAAGCGTAATACTGATATTTGGTATGGGCCTGGGACTCGCCTGCAAACGCCGTTTCCAGGTTCTTTTCGGTTTTTGTGCCTTTGAGGTTCATACTGTTCGTCTCCTTTTTGTTGTTGTTTGTATCATACCCGTTTTTTATATAAAGATTATTCCTGCGTTTCCCCGGCAGCTTGCTGCGCGGCATATTTTGCGCCTTTGGGTACAATCTGTGCAAGGATGACCGCCGCAAACACCAGCACACAGCCGATTCCCTGCCGCAGCGTGAGGGTCTGTCCCAGAATCAGGAACCCGAACACGACCGCGAAAACAGATTCCAGGCTCATGATCAGCGAGGCAACCGTCGGATCGGTGTATTTGAGGCATACCGTCTGTGCGGTAAACCCGACGCCGACAGAAAGCAGGCCGGAATAAAGCAGCGGGATCGCGGCCGCCTGCAGCGCGCCCCAGGTTGGCCTGTCTATGGCAAACATCAGCACGCCGTTGATCGCGGCGCAGCAGAGAAACTCATAAATTGTGAACTTCAATCCGTCCAGCGTCTGCGCAAACCGCTCGATGCACAGGATCTGCGCCGCCCAGAAGATGGCGCCGATAAAGGTATAGATATCGCCGAGGTTGACCGAAAATCCCTCGTTGACACACAGCAGATAGATGCCGACAAGCGCCAGCACGATCGAAATATAGATTCGTCCGGCGATTTTTCTTTTATAAAGGAAAAAACTTATGACCGGCACCAGCACAACATAAAGAACCGTGACAAAGCCTGCCTTGCCGACCGTCGTGCGTTCAATTCCCAGCTGCTGGAAAAGCGCGCCCAGGAAGAGCGCCGCGCCGCAGACGAAGCCCGCAAACAGATAGCGGCCGAAAGGCGCGTCCGGTTTTCGCTCGGCAGCCGGAATCCGGGACCGGGTATAAAAATAAAAGGGAATCACGACCAGCGCGCCGAGAAAAAATCGGACGGCGCCGAAAGTATAGGCGCCGATATGTTCTGCGCCGACGCTTTGCGCGACAAAAGCCGCGCCCCAGATCATTGTGCCAATCACCATCAGGATGTTGGCCGCGGTTCTTTTGGAGGACATTCGGTTTACAATTCCTTTCCAGTTTATCTATCTTACAGGCAATTTTCTGTCGTTTTCGCCCGCACACCGCATTTAAAACGCTACAGAGTACCCGGACAATCCGTAGACCGCCAGCGCAAGGCCCGCCAGATACAGCAGCGTTACCGGCAAACCGCGGAACGCAATCGGGGTGTGGTCGGTCTGAATACGGCGCTGTCCCTCAGTTACCAGCGCGACGGCAAACACGTAGCCGATTCCGGAACTCACCGTATAGCATACGGTTTCAAACAGATCCAGCTGCATCGACACGCTCAGCAGCAGCGTTCCGATGACCGCGCAGTTGAAGGTCGCTCCGGGCAGGGTGTCGACCGCTTTGCGGATTTTGTCATAGGGCGCCAGCTTGACAGTGACTGCAAAGACCAGAAAATACGCGACCGACATGCACAAAACCATGACCAGCGGCCGAACGAGTCCGGGCCAGGGCACAAACCGCACAAGCAGCCGATTGGCAAACCAGTTCAGCACGCCGCCGATGGTGGAGACACAGATAAGCAGCACCCCGAAAATCCCGGTGCTGGTCGTGTCATCCACAAGGCTCAGCAGACGGCTTATGCTCAGTGCACGCGCAAAAACCGTGTTCTGGACCGCGACGGCGACGATGCTTAAGGTAAAAAAGGTCGTCACCGCGTTTAAAAGCAATTCGGTCACTTCGCATCACCTCCCGCTCTGGCTCGTTTGTACCGGTTGGCGACTGCCTGCAGCGCGGCCGCGAAAAGGGCGACCGTGATAAACCCGCCGGCAACCGTTGAAGCCACGGGCAAAGGCGCTGTTTTCAGCAGCTGGACGCCGTAAAGCTTTCCCGCGCCCAGAAACTCACGGACCGCGCCGGTCAGCACCAGCACCATTGACACGCCAAAGCTCGTCATCAATCCGTTGCGAAGCGCATAGCCGATTCCTTCACGGGAGGGAATCTCGGCACGGGAGAGAACCACCCCGTCCACAATCAATACAGGCAGGAAAATGCCCGCATTGTTGACCTGTGCGCCGAAAACCAGGCTCAGGATAATCACCGCGGGGATATAAACCAGCGCAGCGATGATGGAATAGACCAGCATACGCAGACGGCTGGGAATTCGTTCATACAGCAGATCACCGATCAACCGCACCGGCGTAATGAGCAGCAGCGCCGCCGCGCTCAGGACCAGGGCATTTTGCAGCGTGGTCGTCACGCCGACCGCAGGCGTCAGCGCAAGTCCCTGCACCAGCACAGGGTTGTTCAGGAACAGCAGATCCCGCCGCATGGATTCCTCCAGCGAAAGCGCAAGCGCGCTTGGGACACGGGCCTTCCATTTTTTCCATTTCATTTTTTACGCCGGCCCCCTCTCCTGACCCGGACACGGGTTCTGGCAAACACGCGGTCAAAGTAGGGCGCAAGCGGGTTGACCAGCAGTGCCGCAAAGCAGACACCCATCTCGTATACCCCGACAGTGCGGTAAAACATTGCCGCAATCCCCATCACAACGCCGTAAAGCGCCTTTGCTCTGCGGCTTTTCGGCGCAAGGGAAGGCGCAGAAATAATAAAGACCGCGCAGAAAATGACTGCGCCGGACAGCATTTCATACATCACCGACTCCAGCCTGGACGCAGGGATGCGCACAAAAACAAACGCCCAAAGCGCGCAGGTTGCAAGATAGCCGGCCGGGATCTGCCACGCCACCGTGCCGCGCGCAATCAGCAGCACCAGACAGGCCAGCAAAATCAGGCAGAAGGTCGTTCCCAGCGGTCCCGCGTACTGTCCAAGCAGCAGGTCGGTTCGATCGACATTCGGCACGCCGCCCAGCCGCAAAGCGTTCGCAACCCCGGAATAAAGGGTTGCACCGCTGTCAAATCCGACGCCGATCTCGGAAAAGGGGCGCGGGTACTGGTAAATTTCCTGCGGCAGGCAGACGCTCATAAAGGCAAAGCCGAACGCTGCGGGATGGAAGGGATAGCGCCCGTAACCGCCGAACGCCGCCTTGCCCAAAAGCACCGTCACCGCGGTGCCGAGCACTGCCACGCTGTAATCCACCGAGGCGGGAAGCATGGCGGTATAGATCAGCCCGAACAGCAGGCTGGAAAGGTCGGAAATATCATAGCGCCGCCGGGTAAGCAGCGCCGCGAGCAGGTCGCAGCACAGCGCCGTCACAACCGACAGCGCTGCCAGGATCGGGACCCGCAGACCATATAAGTAGGTCGCCATGCCGTACAGCGGCAGCAGCGCAAACAGATAGTCGCGGCAGGGGACAAAGCTCGGATGCCGCGGCTGTGCAAATCTCGTTTTTGACATAAGCGGAGGTTTCCTTTTACTGAGCTGTGCGCAGCGCCCTGATGGCGGCCGCGCGGTCCTTCGCGCCGAACACAGACGAGCCGGCAACGAGCAGGTTTGCACCCGCGCGCAGGACAAGCGGCGCGGTCTGCGCATCGATGCCGCCATCCACCTCGATGGGCATTTCCGGCCGGCCGATGCGGGTCATCTCGGCGCGAAGCGCCTCGATTTTCGGACACATGTCAGCCATGAACTTCTGGCCGCCAAAACCGGGCTCCACCGTCATGACCAGCACAAAATCAACCAGCGGGAGCAGCGGAAAAACCGCCTGCGCCGGGGTCGCGGGTTTGAGCACAATCCCCGCGAGCACCCCTTGGTGTTCGCGGATGCGCGCGATGGTCTCGCGCGGGTCGCCCTGCGCCTCCACATGAAAGCTGATCGCGTTTGCGCCCGCCGCCGCGAAGACGCCGACATACCGCGCAGGATCGGTGATCATGAGGTGCACGTCGTAAAATGCCGGCACGGCTTTGGCGACGCTTTTAAGCTCCGAGACGCCGAGGTTGATATTGGGGACAAAAACCCCGTCCATCACGTCAAAATGAATCCAGTCCGCTCCGCCCGCGAGCACCTCGCGGATCTCCTGCCCAAATACCGAAAAATCCGCCGAAAGGATCGACGGCGCGATTTTAATCTCCATAACTTCTTCCTTATCCTTTGGAAATCGGCCCGGCGGCGGAAAAATTTGCGCCGGTCGCCGGATAATCGCCCCTATTATAACAAGCCCCGCACCTTATGTCCAGAAAACCGGTGCGGGGATAAGACCAGCTCTATTTTCTGAACAGGCCGGAAAATCCGCTCCTGGAAGCTGCTTTCGCGGTATCTTCCGTGATTTTTTTGCTTTTGGCCGGCACGGAGGGGAACCGCACCTTCTGCTGTTTTGCCTTTTCGTTGGTTCCGGTCCGCAGCGTGAGGATAAATTCGGTGTATTCCCCGACCTTGCTTTCGGCCTCGATCTCTCCGCCCATTCTCTGCACAAGATTTTTGACAATATACAGCCCAAGCCCGGTTCCGGTCTTGTCCAGCCCGCGGCTTTTGTCTGTCTTATAAAAACGGTCAAAGATATACTCCAGCTCTTCCGGCGCTATGCCGTCGCCGCTGTTGCGTACCCGAATAAGGGTTTTTCCGCCCTCCGCCTCGATACCGACCGAAATGGTCCCGCCTTCCGGGGTGAATTTGATGGCGTTGTCGATAAGATTGTACAGCACCTGATAAAGCATGTCGCTGTCGCACAGCACAAACCGCGCACAGACGTCCAGATCAGGAATATTGATATGCTTTTCCGCAAAACGCCGCTCGGCGCTGCACATGACCGAGAGCAGCACGTCCCACGCGTTGTAGTTGCCGATCGTCGTGCTCAGCTTTCCCTCTTCCATGCGGGAGATATCGAGCAGGCTGGTCGTCAGCCGGGAAAGCCGGCGCACCTCATCCGAGACGATTTGCAGATAATAATTCTGCTGCGCCGGCGGAATCGTCCCGTCCAGGATCCCGTCGATATATCCGCCGATGGTGGTCATCGGGGTGCGCAGATCGTGGGAAACGCTCGCGACGAAATTGCGCCGCTGGGCCTCAAATTTGGACAGCGAGTCCGCCATATTGTTGAAAGCTTTCGCCACGTTCGCGATTTCGTCATAGCCCTCCACCGTGACCCGTGCGGTAAAATCCCCCGAGCCGAACTGTTCCGCGGCGCGGGATATCTCGCGAAGCGGCGCGGTGAGCCGTTTTGTTGCAAAAAAGATGATCGCGGACGAGCAGATCATCATCGCTCCGCTCGAAACCAGGAAGGTCAGCAGCAGATCCAGCAGGAAAGAGACGAGCGGCGTGATGGGCAAAGATGTAAAGACATAGGCGACGGGCAGTCCGTCCACATAGACCGGCAGGCCGTAGATATAGCTGCCCTTATTGTGCAGGAATCCGTTCAGGTAATCCGCGCTGGAATAGCTGCCGCGCCGCGCCGCCGCTTCCAGCACCCTTTGAGATACCTTCTGGTTATGGACGCAGTTTTCCCCCTCGGTGCAGACAAGCACGTTTCCCTGCGCGTCGGTCAGAAAAACCGTCGCGCCGGTTGCCTCATTGATCATGGAAAACTCTTCAAACAGGCGCTCGTCCGCAACATATCCCTGTTCGGTGACAACCATGCCCTCCCGCGCGCTGACCAGGGCGCGTTCCGCCGCATTTCTAAGCACCAGTTCCTTGTCCCCGGTAAAGTTCTGCGCGGAGAAATAGAGCAACGCCACGCCGAGCAGCACCGTGCACATCACAAGGGTCATCGCGAAGGTCACAATATATCGTTTGAACAGTCCGTCCTTCATTTTCCGGCTCCACTTTGCGTCTGCCCGCCAGGCGGATCAGGCGTTCTTGACCTCAAATTTATAACCGACGCCCCAGACCGTTTTCAGCTCCCACTGGTCCGAAACGCCCTCCAGCTTCTCACGCAGCCGCTTGATATGCACGTCGACCGTGCGGCTGTCCCCGAAATACTCAAATCCCCAGACCTCGTCCAGCAGCTGGTCGCGGGTGAACACCCGGTTGGGATTTTTGGCAAGATGATAAAGCAGCTCCAGTTCTTTGGGCGGCGTGTCCACCTTTTTTCCGTCGACGACCAGTTCGTATTTGACGATGTTGACCGTGAGCTTGTCATAGCTGACCTCGCCCTCGCTTGCGCCGCCCTCGCTGCGCCGCAGCACCGCCTTGACCCGCGCGACAACCTCCTTGGTGTCGAAGGGCTTGACGACATAATCGTCCGCGCCCAGCTCGAGCCCCATCACCTTGTCAAAGGTCTCGCCCTTGGCCGTCAGCATGATGATCGGCACCTTGCTGAATTCCCGGATTTTGCGGACCGCTTCCCAGCCATCCATTTTGGGCATCATGATGTCCAGCAGCACCAGCGCCGGCGCGCTGCGCCGGACCGTCTCCACCGCCTGTTCGCCGTCATGCGCCATCAGGACCGCAAAGCCCTCTTTTTCCAGATAGAGCCGCAGCAGCTCGCATATGTTTTTCTCATCGTCAACGACAAGGATCTTTGTCTCGTTCATTATGCGCTCCTTATGTTCTGAGTTTGTCCAGTATAACACAGGGTTTTGAACATTCTGTTAAGGGAAAGCGTCCTTCGCCCTGCCGGCTTCTTATTTATAGGAATTATAATGTATAATTGCGCCTTTAAACAAGAAAGAATGCGCGGTGCCGCGATTTTCTTAAGAATAGCCGCTTTTCCTCTTTGCATGGCGTTTCCTGCCCAGCCGCTCTCTGCGCCTGCACATCCTGCATGCCCCCGTTTCATTGCGGCGCAAAAAGCAAAATGTTCCCTGACGCGCCCATCGGCGCGGCAAACCACCGGCTGTTGGGCCGCGTCATGCCCGCAGGACCAGTCCGGCTTTGAAGCGCATACCGGCACAAACATACTCAAAATAGGTTTTCAAATTTTGTGCAATTTCCTTTCTTGACTTTCCGGCACGGCTTCATATAATAAAATTAGAATGATTCTAAAAATTGGTGTTGGTTATCTTGACAAAATATGCAAGAAAAATTCTGGAGATCATTGCGGAATCCCGCAGCCACATGACCGCGGCACAGGTTTTCACCCAGCTGAAAAAAAACTGTCCCGGGGTAGTGCTGGCTACCATATATAACAATCTCAATCGTTTGTGTGAAGAGGGACGCATTCGCAGAATCTCCGTGGAGGGACTGCCGGACCGATATGACCGCATCCAGCGGCACGACCATCTGGTATGCCAAAGGTGCGGCAAGCTGCTGGATATAGACCTGGGCGACCTGAGGGCACAGTTTGAAAAAAAGGCCGGTATCTCCATCCTGTCCTATGATCTGAAATTGCTCTATCTGTGCGAAGACTGCAAAAAAAATCTTAACAGAAAGGAAAGTGAATAAACTGAACCATCTCCCCTTATCCGTCCGTGTTCCCATCGAACCGGACAATCCCAGCATTGTGCGCCGGGAAGAAAAATGTATTCGATGCGGACTGTGCAAGGACGTATGCGAAAAAGCAATGGGGGTGCACGGCACCTATACTTTTGAGCAGAGCGCAGACAAGGCGATCTGCGTTTACTGCGGCCAGTGCGCCAATGTCTGCCCTGTAGACAGCATTATCGAGCGGGAAGAGTGGCCTCTGGTGCAGAAGGCGGCAGCAGATCCCGACAAAATCGTTATCGTGAGCACATCGCCCGCCGTCAGGGTCGCGCTGGGCGAAGAATTCGGGCTTGAGCCCGGCAGTTTCGTGGAAGGAAAAATGGTGGCGCTGCTGCGCGCGCTGGGGGCCGATTTTGTGCTGGACACGAATTTTGCCGCCGACCTGACCATCGTTGAGGAGGCAAGCGAGCTGATCCGCCGCATTCAAACGGCAGACCGTCCCTTGCCGCAGTTTACAAGCTGCTGCCCCGGATGGGTGCGCTTTGCGGAAATCTACATGCCGCATCTGCTGCCGCATCTGTCCACCGCCAAAAGCCCGATCGGCATGCAGGGTCCGACGGTCAAAACCTATTTTGCGCAAAAGATGGGGCTGGACCCCCGGCAGATCGTCCATGTCGCGCTGACCCCCTGCACAGCGAAAAAGTTTGAGATAAGACGGGAGGAAATGCATGCCGCGGCCGACTTTCACGGCATATCGGGAATGCGGGACACAGACCACGTAATCACCACCCGCGAGCTTGCCCGCTGGGCCAGGGACACAGGTGTCGACTGGAATGCGCTGGAAGATTCCGCCTATGATTCCCTGATGGGCCGCGCTTCCGGCGCAGGGGTCATTTTCGGCAACACCGGCGGCGTGATGGAGGCCGCGCTGCGCACCGCTTATGAATACCTGACCGGCCAAAAGGCTCCGGCGCAGCTGCTTGAGCTGACGCCCGTCAGAGGCTATGCCGGCATTCGGGAGGCCCGGGTCGAAATAGGCGAGATCACCCTGCAGGTCGCGGTCATTTACGGCACAGCCAATGCCAGGCGCTTTATTGAACGCATGAAGGAAGAGGGCAAGCAATACCATTTCGTGGAGGTAATGGCCTGCCCCGGTGGATGCATCGGCGGCGGCGGACAGCCTAAAAATCTTCTTCAAAATGGGGACGACATCCGTCAGAAGCGGATCGCGGCCTTATATCGTCGGGATGATTCCATGGCGCTGCGCACCAGCCACGAAAATCCGGAAATCAAAGCGCTCTACGAGAGCTTTTACGGACGTCCGCTGAGCGATATGGCAGAAGCGATGCTGCACACTACATACCAGGATCAGAGCGCTCTTATACAGCAGAAGGGAGGAGATCAAATGAGCAAATGGGTTTGCGGAATCTGCGGCTACGTCTATGACGAGGCAAAGGAGGGGGTACCCTTTGAATCGCTGCCGGAGGACTGGGTATGTCCTCTGTGCGGCGCGGACAAGAGCGTTTTCTCCCGGGAACAGAAGGCTGCGGAGAAAAAACCGGCCGCGGTCATTCAGCCTCTGAAACAAACGGAGGAAATGCGGGAGCTTTCGGCGGGAGAGTTGTCCGCTGTCTGTTCCAATCTGGCCCGCGGCTGTGAAAAACAGTACCTTGAGCGGGAGGCGGCCCTTTTCCGGGAGATTGCGGACTATCTCGCCGCCGCGCAGCCGCCGGCAGCAAACGCAGGTCTGGAAAGGCTGCTGGAACTGATTCAGCAGGATCTGACCGATGGTTATCCCGGTCTGAGCGCCGCGGCCAGGGACGAGGCCGATCGGGGCACCCAGCGCATCTGTGTCTGGGGAGAAAAGGTGACCCGCATGCTGGAAGCGCTGCTGAGCCGTTACCGCAGAGAAGGCGAAGCATTCCTGAAGGACACACAGGTATGGGTCTGCACCGTCTGCGGCTTTGTTTATGTAGGCGACAGCGCGCCGCAGCTCTGTCCGGTCTGCAAGGTTCCGGCATGGAAATTTGAAAAGATGGAAGGGAGGCATTGAGCAATGAAACGGATCGCGGTTAGAAATCTGCGCCTGTGCACCAAAGATTGCCTGTGTCTGTATGTCTGCCCAACGGGGGCGACCGACACGGAGAACAGCATCATAGATACGGACAAATGTCTGGGCTGCGGCGTTTGTGCGGACGCCTGCCCGAGCGGGGCCATTTCGATGGTTCCTGTCCAGTACCCGCCCCAGCAGAAAAAGGAGTCCGGGGTCGTCGCCCTTGCCAACGCCATTGCAAAAAATAAAGCCGAGCAGGAGAGCATTGCGCGGCAGCTGGCGCAGACGGCGGAAAACGACGGTCTTTACAGGCTGACGGCCGCCATGGAGAAATCGATCCGGCTGGTCAACGAGGATCTGCTGCGCGAGGCCGGTTACATGCTTCCACAAAGTGCAAATTCTCACCGGCTGCTGCAAAGTTTCGCCGCAGCGCCGCCGTCCCCTGATTTTCCGGTTGAGGCGGCAAAGCAGCTGCTGGGACTGCTTGCCTGCAATGAAGAGAATAAAGACAAGGATAAAGGAGACAAGAAAAACATGAGCAAGTGGAAATGCAAGATTTGCGGCTATATTCACGAAGGAGACAGTCTGCCCGAAGATTTTGTCTGCCCTGTCTGCAAGCAGCCTGCTTCGGCGTTTGAAAAGATCCAAGAAGCGCCGGTCAAATTCACAAACCGGTATGCCGGTACCCAGACCGAGAAAAATCTGGAGGCGGCTTTCGCCGGAGAATCTCAGGCCCGGAATAAATACACCTATTTTTCCTCCATCGCGCAGAGGGAGGGTTATGAGCAGATTGCGGAGCTTTTCCTGAAGACCGCAGAAAATGAGAAGGCTCACGCACAGCTCTGGTTTGAGGAGCTTCACGGACGGGGCAACACTGCGCAAAACCTGCTTCACGCCGCCGAGGGTGAGAATTACGAGTGGACCGACATGTACGACGGCTTTGCAAAGACCGCCGAAGAAGAGGGGTTCCCGGAACTTGCAGCCAAGTTCCGCCTTGTAGCAGCTATTGAGAAACGGCACGAGGAACGTTACCGCGCACTGCTGCACAACGTTGAGACTGCCCAGGTCTTTGAAAAGAGCGAGGTCAAGGTTTGGGAATGCCGAAACTGCGGTCATATTGTGGTCGGAACAGCGGCGCCGGAAGTATGTCCCACCTGCCTGTATGCAAAAAGCTTCTTTGAGATCCACTGCGATAATTATTAAAACGCCGGTTTTCAAAAAGGCTGCGCATTGAACTGACAGGTTCACGAATTACGGTTAAAAAGGCGGAAACAGCGGTCGCTGTTTCCGCCTTTTCAAAATGTCCGCACCTTTTTTTGACACAAACCGGAGCAAAGCAGCTTTTCCGCATCCGCGGCGGCCTTTTGATCGTTTGCAAAAATCATCTGCGGCCGGCCGCGCAAACCGGAAAAAGCCCGGCGATGCACCTTGAGAAACCGGAGAACATGTGCTACCATTATCATGCAATGTTTTGCCCCTTTTCCGCTTTCGAAAAGGGCGCATCACCGATATC
>CALWZE010000081.1 GCA_944385925.1 uncultured Clostridia bacterium | reverse complement strand
TTCGGTATATCGCCATCAATGACGGCGTGGACAGCGACAAAGGGGACAATGATTTCACCCCGTTTCGCAACCTGTTCAACGACTTCTACGCCCGCGATACCAGCAAGAAAATCCGGGCCGTCATGCGGGCCAAAGGAAACGCCGGGGAACACCTCTGCACCAATCCGCCCTACGGGTACATGAAAGACCCGGCGGACAAAAAGAAGTGGATTGTGGACGAGGAAGCCGCCGAGGTTGTCAAACGGATTTTCGATCTGTGCATTGCGGGGAAGGGCCCCATGCAGATTGCCAAGCTGTTGACCGCCGAACGTGTCCTGACCGTCAAAGCCCACTACGCCCAGCGGGACGGAAAACTGCTGCCGGAGAAGCCTTACAAGTGGAGCCCCAAGTCTGTTGCGGGAATTTTGGAGCGGCCAGATACACCGGCTGCACGGTGAACTTCAAGACCTATTCCAAGTCCCACAAGCTGAAAAAGCTGCTGCATAACGCCCCGGGGAACCAGCGGATTTTCCCCAATACCCAGCCCACCATCATCGACGAGCAAGTTTTTGCACGGGTACAGGAGTTGCGGGAAAACAAGCGCCGCCCGGCTAAGCAAGCCGAACGGCAAGGGTTGTTTTCTGGCCTACTGTACTGCGCCGACTGTGGAAGCAAGCTGCATTTCGCCACAGGCAAAAACATGACACCGCAGCAAGACTGCTATCGGTGTTCCCGGTATAAGAGTAACACGGGTAATTGCACCATGCACTTTATCCGGGAAGAAACGTTGAAACTATTTGTCTTGCAGCGGATTTTCGATGTGACGGCGCTGTTCTTTGATGATGCTATGGCATTCACGGAAGCGGCGAGAAAGCAGCGTTTTCAAAAAGCGGAGAAAGAGGCAAAGAAGCGCAAGCGTGAAATCGCCCAAGCGGAAAAGCGCATTGCTGAACTTGACCGTATTTTCAAGCGCATCTATGAGGACGACATCAGCGGGGCAATTAGCCATGAACGGTTCTTAAAACTTTCTGCCGACTATGAGGCGGAACAAAGAGAACTAGTAGAGCAGGTCAGGGCATGGCAGCAAGCGGTAGAAACCTTTGAACAGGATCAAGCCGATTTCGCTAGCTTTGCAGCTATTGTGCGGAAGTATGTGGGCATCCGGGAACTGACGCCCACCATCGTCAATGAGTTTGTAAAGAAGATCATCGTCCATGCGCCAGATAAGTCCAGCGGCCACCGCAGGCAGAAGATCGAACTGGTCTGGAACTTCATTGGAGAAGTGAACCTGCCGGGCGACGATCAGACCGTGGAACGTCAAAGAAAAGGCAGGACGGCATGACCTTTCCGCCATGCCGCCCTGCGACAATCAAATTACTTCCTTATAGGGGCGCGCCTTTAGGGAAAAACTTTTTTTGAAAATGGGCTTGACAACAGGGCCTGTGTCGATTATTATAATATAGGTTTTTCCCCTATGGTGGATGTAGTTCAATGGTAGAGCGCCAGATTGTGGTTCTGGTTGTTGTGGGTTCGAGTCCCGTCATCCACCCCACTTTGCTTCGCCCGAGCCGGCAGAGCCTGCATTTTGGCTCATGCGGTCGGGCGATTGTTTTATCTGTAACTGCAAACTGTCATACAGTGATGGACAATTTGCTTCAGTAAATATATTGGGCCGTCGCCAAGCGGTAAGGCAACGGACTTTGACTCCGTCATCCCGCTGGTTCGAATCCAGCCGGCCCAGCCAAAACAAAACCCGCAAACACCCACTATGGAGCGTTTGCGGGTTTTGTTTAAAAGAACAGGCTTGAAAAATGCGGGTGCAAAAAAGTTATTTTTATGGGGATGATCGTTTAAAAATCCCGCAAAAATAGACTGTGTCGGCCCAAAAAAAGGATACTGAAAAGAGAATGAACACGGCGGGAAATTGCCGTGAGAAAATTGAGGAGGTACAGGCTTTTGGAAAATTCTTATTTCGACGGAGGACTTTTGCAGCTGATCGGCTGGCGTATTCTCGGCGCGCTTGTGACCATTCTGACCCTTGGAATCTGCTTTCCCTGGGCGGTGTGCATGGTGTATGGATGGGAAACCAGGCACACAGTCATCAATGGCCATCGCCTTGGCTTTGACGGCAACGGAGCACAGCTTTTTGGGAACTGGATCAAGTGGCTGTTGCTAACGATCGTGACACTCGGCATTTATGGCTTCTGGGTGGGAATTGCCCTGAAAAAATGGAAAACGAAGCATACATTTATGGCCAATTAAAACGAAAAGCCTCCGGTTTTAACGACCGGAGGCTTTTGGTTAGATGAATACAAGCGCTTTGCTTAAAAAACTGACAGCGCTGCGCTTTTGACGAATAGGATGATTTCATAGAACAGAAAACGCTGCAATTACAATGTGATGACAAATACGCAGCGAAAGAGGCTTGCAGGGTATTTGCTGCTCATGCATTGAAGGAGGCGATTTCCTTAACGATGGGGGTAACGGCTTTGAGGACGGCGCCCTTGTCAAACGGACAGGTCAGGTTTGCCAGGGAAAGCAGCTCGCGATATCCTTTGCTTCCGCCTGCGCCGCAAAGCCGCAGATAATCCTGCCATGCGCCTTTGAAATCCGTTTTCATCCGACCGCACAGCTCAAAGGTGCAAACCTGCGCCAAAGCGTAATCGATGTAATAAAAAGGATACAGGAAAATATGCTGTTTCTGCATCCAGAATCCGCCGCCTTCCAAAAAGGCATTTCCGTCATAGTCGCGCCAGGGCATGTATTTGCGCTCAAGCTCACGCCAGACGCCGCGCCGCTGTGCTGCGTCAATCTCGGGATTGGCGTAGATGATATGTTGAAATTCATCCACGCAGACGAGGTAGGGAATCGTTGTCAGCGCATCGCACATGTGCGCAAAGCGGTATTTGGCCGCGTCTGCACCGAAAAAGCGGTTCATCCATGGATAGGTGAAGAATTCCATCGCCATGGAATGGATCTCGTTAATTTCGCTGGTGCTGGTGCAGAGCATTTGCATGGGCAGGTTGCGGGAGGACAGGTAGTACTGGAACGCGTGACCACATTCATGGGTCAGCACGTCCACATCGGCGGAAGTGCCATTGAAGTTGGAAAATACGAACGGCGCCTTGTAGTCGGGCAGACCTGTACAATAGCCGCCCAGATGCTTGTTGGGACGAGTTACAAGATCGAACAGCTCGTGTTCCAGCATAAAGTCAAAAAATTCGCCGGTCTGGGGACTGAGCGCATGGTACATTTCCTGCGCATAACTCAGCATACGCTCCGGAGAAGCGTTGGGGCGTGGATTGCCCTCCGGAAAAGAAAGCGTTTCGTCATAATAACACAGCTTGTCAAGGCCCAGCCTTTGGCGCTGGTTATCCCGCAGTTTTACACACAGCGGCACTATGACTTCGACAACCTGCTGACGAAATGCGGCAACGTCTTCAGGGTCGTAGTCCAGACGGTGCATGGCGAGATAGCCGTAACGGGTGTAATTTTCCAACCCCAGTTTTTTAGCCATGCGCACCCGCACCGCTGTGAGCTGATCAAAAAGCTTGTCGAGTTCCTCAGACACACCTTCATACAATCCGGCCCATGCTTCAAAGGCTTTTTTGCGCACGCCGCGATCCGGGTTTTCCATGTGTCGGAGCAGACCGTAAAAATTGCATTCCTCGCCCATGAAATCGGTTTTGCAGCTTGCGGCAACCTTGTTGTAGCGCGTTTTCAGGGTGTTTTCATTGACGAGGTCCAACACGATTTTTTTGCTTTGCAGCATTTCGTCTGCTTCAGCGGTATCGAACAGCTGAGAGCCGAGCTCCTGCTCAAGTTCAGGGCGATACATCGAGCCCAGCATTGCCTCTGTAAATTTTTTCTGGCTGGACATAAGAGTCGGCAGATTCTTATCAAAAAATTCGATTTCCGCTTCATAAAACGGGTCCGCTGTGTTGCCGGTATTGCGGATGTAGGCGGTTGTATACTGGGTTTCCAGCGAGCAAATCGTTTTTTCCGCAAGCATAAGGGCGGCCTTTGCCTGCTCAAGACTGCGGGCATCTTCCAGGGCACAGGACGCATCTTTTAAGGACTTTTTTATTTCGGAAAAATTGGGACGTTCATAAGCAAGCTCGCTGAATTTTTTCATCAGACACACACCTCTTCTTTTTTCTGGGGAATGAGATCGTTGGGATCAAATTGGAGTGGTTTGCCGACGCCGTCATCCACAATGATGCGTGCCGGCGGCTGCAAAAGGCTTTCAGGCGCATTGAGCAGTTTGCGCAGGTAGCGCATGGTCAGGGCATAATAATGACCGTCACAAACACGCTCATCCACCACAACGCGCAGACCGATGGTTTTTTCTTTATAGACTTCGCCGTCCTCGTCAAGTGCATGGCGGCGATTTTTTTTACCCATGGCTACAAAAAAACTGCAAGTGCCGAACTCGTACAAGTGATGATAAACGGGATCTATTCCGAGTGAGCCGACGTTCGTCAAAAAGGCGCTTGCATGCCAGGGACTGATCGCGTGAATGGACTTCGGAAGCCATCCCACATTATCCAGACGACGCAGCAGGCCGACAACGAAGCGCAGCAAAAATGCCGGCATATGTGCCAAAATGCGTGCAAGCGAATCGGCGTCGTTCTGCGCGCCCTCCTGCATGTTGGCTTCAATTTCCTCGTTGACAATCCGGGTAACATTGGCCAACGTATCCGCAGGACTGAAAACAGGGCAAATCGGCGTTTCTTCGCCCTTGTCGGTGAGCTCCCGCTTGATCATGAGCGAAATGCGGATATCGTTGTGCGCATAAAGCTTGTTGTGCACAACAAAGCGATTGATATACGGACGCTGGGATATAATACGCACCATAGCCGCAAGTAATACGTGCATTACGGTGAGACCAGGAATTTCAGCCCGATGCTGCCGCACAAAAGCATCCAGTTTTTCTGCGTTGACCTGTTCTTCGAAAAAACACTGAGAGTCAATACGGGTGCGCAGAATATGCGGGATCAGGGTAGTGATTCCGTCAACATTGCGCACACGCCAACCGTCGTAGCGATCTCCAATACCGCGCTTATAATAATTTAACATTTTCTTCCTCTAATCGATAGTAAATTTTGTCGTTTGTGTCTGCTTGCCGCCGCATCAGCTTACAGACATAAGCAGTATAGCAAACTGCGGTCCGAAATTCAAATCATCTGTTACCGGTAGTTGCGAACAGACGAGAAACCAGCCGCAGCGATGGAGTCCAATCAAAAATCGGCGGACAAACGCAATTGCGCAAGCCGGTAATCTCAGTTTAATCGGTTCTTGGGTAAGTTATCGCAAACATAATACAGGGAAGCTTTTCAGGAGGCAGAGAGAGTCTATTTCATGCAGCGCTTGTCGCGCCGTCGGCAAACGGGCTAGCCTTCTTTACAGCTTCCTCTTATCCTGTTATTTAATATCTTGTTTTGCCCAGTGTTAAAGAGGTTTTTTGTCTCATCATCAGGAGCGATGGCTCATGTATCCGAAGGTATGCAAAAAGAACAGCATCCCCGGAAAAACCGGGAATGCTGTAAGTGATAGATATGGATAAATCTCTTATGACTTTGCGGTCTTGTTTGCTTGGGAAGCTTAATAAAGCCCTGCAATCAGTTCGACGCACTTTTCTATGCCGAACACGCCGCTGTCCAGCGCGATATCGTAATTGCATGCGTCGCCCCATTCCATTTCGGTGTAGAAATGGTAGTAAACACTGCGCCTTTTGTCCTTTTCGCGAAGTCTCTTTTCAGGCGAATCGTCGGTCTCGCCGTATAGCTTTACAATGCGCTCGGCACGTTTTTCGAAATCGGCGTGTATGAAAACGCGCAGGCAGTCGGCGGTGTTGCGCAGGATATAATCGGCACACCGTCCAACAATGACGCACGGCCCTTTTTGAGCCAAATCCAGAATGACCTTGCTTTGAACTGACCAGAGATAATCCTGCGGGCTCAGGCCGTCATATACCCGACTGGAGAGGAAAGCGTTGATGAAACGGCTGCCATAGGTTGCGTCTTCGCTTTTATCCTGAACATATTCTTTGGCAAAACCGCTTTCTTCCGCGATTTTTTCAATAAGCTCATGATCGTAGCAGGGAATACCAAGCTTCTCCGCAACCATTCGGCCAATGGTTCTTCCGCCGCTCCCAAACTGACGGCTGATGGTGACGATACGATTTTTCATCCGATCCACCTCGACTTTCTTGTGTTTCACTGCACCGCTTTTGGAAAAAGAGCATACGTTTAACGTAAAGCAGAACCAACTGCTCTCATTATACGTATGCTCGATTATCCATTCATCTTCACAGTTTCAGTATAACCAAAACTGTGAAAAAATGCAAATGTCAAATTGTACAAAATCAACAAGAGTAAAAGGGCGGTATCACGAAATTTTCTGGCTTAACCGCGCAGAAATCCTTCGATTATTTTCTCCTCTGCCTGCTGTTCTGTCAGGCCAAGCGTGCGCAGCTTGATGATCTGCTCGCCGGCAATTTTGCCGATCGCCGCCTCATGGATCAGGGAAGCGTCCACATCGCCGGCATAAAGCTCAGGTGAAGCGTTTACCCGGCCGCCGCCGACCAAAATTGCGTCACAGGCCGAATGTCCGGTACACCGGCAGTTTCCCTCAATGCGGGAATGGTAGGTTTGGTAAGAACGTCCTTTGGCAACCGACCGGGACACAAGATCAACCCCGGAGTCCTCGCCGTTCATGACAACTTCGAATTCCGTCTGGGCGGTCTCGTCATTATCAGTCATCAGGCTTTCGCGAATGGTCAATTTCGCGCGAGCGCCAAGAGTGGCCTTTGTTTTGCGCACGGTACTGTCCACGCCCCCAAGCTGGATTGTGTCCATCTCCAAAACAGCGTCCTCATCCATGGTGACTTCGGTAACCGGATCGATCCTTTTTTGTCCGTCTCCCGTGCCGGTTCCAATGTGCTTTTCTTTATAAAGTACATGCGCGCCTTTTTCAAGGAAAAACCGATGGATTCCGTTGTGCCGCGCTGTTTCATGCGTGTCGGTATGTACGCCGCAGCCTGCCACGATGATCACATCCGCACCCTCACCGACATAAAAGTCGTTGTAGACAAGGTCGTCTACGTTTCCATGGGTAACACAGGCGGGAATATAGACCGTTTCACCCTGAGCAGCAGGACTGATATGTATAACGAGACCGGGCGCGTCTTTTTTGTTTTCAATCAAAATATTCTCGGTCGATTGCCGGCCGGCGCACTGACCGTCTTCGCGAATATTAAATGCGCCGCTGAAATCGGTCTTAAAGTCCGAAATCATTCCGAGCAGAGATTCGGTAATGGTATTCATTTTGCTCCTCCAGTCTGCTGCTCAAGCGGGCAGAGATTTTTGCGTTCCCCGGCAAGAAGGGCAGGCAGAACTTCCTCTCGGGAACCCTCAACCCGAACATGCCCGTCCGCAATTACAACGATATGGTCTGCGATCTGAAGAATGCGTTCCTGATGGGAAATGACCAGCAATGCGCAGTCGCGTTCCTTCTTCAGGGCCTCGAAAGTGTCAATCAGACTGGAAAAGCTCCACAGGTCGATTCCGGCTTCCGGCTCGTCAAAAACAAGCAGACGCGCTTTTTGACGGGCAAGAGCAGTGGCGATCTCAATGCGCCTGATTTCACCGCCGGACAAACTTCCGTCCACTGGCCGGTCAATGTATTCATGTGCACACAGGCCCACTTTACCAAGCAGGCCGCACAGCGCGGGCTCGTCCAGAGGGCCGCCGGCAGCGAGCTCAAGCAGATCCCGGACCGTCAGACCTTTGAAATGTACCGGCTGCTGAAACGCATAGGCGATTCCATGCCGGGCGCGCTCGGTGATGTCCCAGGCGGTGATGTCAAGCCCGTCCAGAATGATTTTTCCCGCGGTCGGGGATATCAGACCGGCGATCAGTTTTGCAATCGAAGTTTTTCCGCCGCCGTTCGGGCCGGTGACGACTGTCAGCTTGCCGTCAGGAACAGCAAGACTCACATCTTTTATGATTTCTTCTCCGTCCGGCAATGACCAGCGAACGGCATCTAATTGTAGCATAGCAGACTCCTTTCAATTTAGGGCCAACGTATATTATAGAAGATATTAAAGAGGCAGTCAACTGACCTGCAGGGCTGAAAGCGCCACTGAAACGCAATTTATTTTTCCTGCATACGGCGCTTAATAAGAATACAGCAACGTGACTGATATTTTTAAAAAATGCTTTGAGAAGGCAAACAGGAAGTGCAAAAAGCAGGGCTGGTATATCGGGAGAGGGAAGAATCGCTGCTTTGCGGAAGAATCGCGGAACTTGGCTTCTGTTTTGGGTGATTGCCGAGGTATTTTTTCTTTTTTTCGGAACCTGATGCGTTTTTTTCTCATACACTGTCACAGAAGCGATAAGAGGCGTGGGAGGGATAACAGTGGAATTTGTAAATCTGGTGCTCTCGCAGGATGTAACGATGGCTTTTGTGGCCTTTGCTTTCATTTACATCTCGGATATCCTGCTGGGATTGATAAACAATGTGCTGATCAAGGGGCAGAAATTCGAGTGGAAACGCCTGCTCGATTCCATCATCAAAGTTATCGTTGGCGCCCTTGTTCTGGTTGCGCTGATCTTTGCAGTATTTCTTTTTGAAAAGACCGACGTCAATGTCTCGCAGGAAGTGATTAATGTCGTCTCCATTTCGACCTTCGTAATGCTTTTCTGGAAAGGGTATAAAGAAGGCATGGTGGGAATTTATGAAAAGCTGCGGGAAATGTTTTCGATCAGCGATGACAATGCGAACAGTGCCAACAGCCAGACGGTAGATCCCGAAGTAAATAATCCGGCTGATTACATGGGACCAAATGAGAACGAGATGGTCTATGAATTCAAGGACGGTGGGAAACGATGAGCATGCAGATGCCAATTGACTATATCGGCATTGTACGTGGGTTCACGTCCAGTCATCGCGGTGTGGATTTTGGCTGGAACTCAAATTACGGGGGACCGGGACATCCGATTCTTGCGGCGGATGAGGGGACGGTCACAACGGTCGTTATCAGTTCCCGCAATAATTTTCCGGAATATCAGCAGGGCCTGGAACCGGCAGTTTACGGCACTTACATCATGATAAAACACGGCAGCGGAATGGAAACGATCTACGGACACCTGGCCTTTGACAGCGTCCTCGTCAAGGTGGGCGACAAGGTTCTGCGCGGACAGCGGATCGGAACAATGGGAAACACCGGGACTTCCAGCGGAACGCATCTTCATTTCGAGGTGCGCTCAAACGGCGAGCGGGTGAACGGCCTGAATTATGTCAAGGTTCAGCCAAACCAGGTCGTCAGCGTAAATACAAATTGCAAGGATCAGATTCAGTATGAAACTGCGCCCGAGCCGGTGAATATGGTCGGAAACCCGGTTGCACGTGATATGTTGAAGGATCAGATACAGGTTTCCATTGATATCCTCCGTGCAAGAAGCGGCCCCTATTTAATGGATAATGTCCTCGGCTATCTCCGTCCGGGATGGTATGACGTGATGGAGATTCGGGATATGCGCGAAGAGGCGAGTAATGGCTATTTATGGTATCTGACCAATGACGGGTATTGGTGCGCGCAGGTTTCAGGGGTTGTTTATTACCCGAAACAGGAGCAGCCTCCCGAACCCGACGATAAGGCAGATTGGGAACTGGTTTACAACACGGCAAAAAAACATGTTGAGCTGCAGTGAGCTGCCTGGTTATAAATTTTGTAGGACAAAAAGTTGCCCTGCACAGACTTTCTGCGAAACAAAAAGGGAAAATTAATCGTTTTTATGAACGGGAATCGTAGATAAAACGGCGCATTGCCTGCGGCTGTCAAAAGCAATGCGCCATATATTTCGAAAAATTGGGAATGTCACAAAAAAAGCATTTTCTGAACGTTGCGGCACAAAAGCACCGTTAAGGCTTGTTCGATAAAATATTCGGACAAGCACTCCTGTTTTCCTGAATCCGCTTGCCGGCGTATCTTCTGAATTAAAAAGGTGAATAATTTTAAGCCGGGAACAGGAGAATATTCAGTAAAAGAACTATTTTAAAGGCGCATGAGTATTGCGGCCAGACTGGCGGTTGCTTTTTGCAGCGCATAAAAAATAGGAGCAAAACGAGCTTGCTCCGACATGAAATTAATGGGTAAAGTGATATTTTTTCGGCTGTTAAAAACGAACACAAATGCAATACGAGAACTGCGGCGAGCCATCGCGAAGCACTTGGAATCGAACAGCCGAGACAGGCAGAGCTTTTTCGGAAAATGGGGAGAGAGCGCGATGGGCCAACTCGTTTGCGTTATGGAAATAAAAAACGTCGAAGCAAAACGGCGTTTGCTTCGACGTGGAGCTGGTGATGTGACTCGAACACACGACCTGCTGATTACGAATCAGCTGCACTACCGACTGTGCTACACCAGCTTATTGTATATATCACGTGCCATTTATAATATATTTTTTTGAGGATGAAGTCAAGAGCTTTCTGCTGATTTTTCATTGAAATTCCTTTTTTTGATGCTATAATAAGATAATGCGTAAGACGGATGCACGGTGCGCGCAGTACCCATATCCCGCGCGGAGGTTAATTATGCAGAACAGAAAACAAAACTTGCCGCAGGAAACTTTTGCGGACGTTATAAAGAAGAAAAAGCTCACACTGATCGTCCCGGCTGCTTTGCTGCTGATTGTGCTGCTTCTTTCCCTGACGATTCGGATTATCAAAAGCAACAATGACGATTTTCATTCCGGATTGCTGCCCAAAAAACTTGATTTGAATCCAATCTCGGCTGAAAGCTCTACAGAGGGATTGGGATCTGTTTTGACCGAAACAACGCCGGTGGACGACAGCTATTTTGCGGATGCGTTGTTTGTGGGCGACTCGCTGTGCGATGGCGTTCGGGTTTACAACGAGGTGTTTCCGGGCTACAAGACAGCAACCAAGGTCGGTCTTGGCATTGATCAGATGCTCTATGAGGAGATTTTTTCTCCGGCAGATAACCAGAAGCTGAGCGTGATCGATCATGTTTCCACGATTCGCCCAAACAAATTGTATATCATGATTGGCACAAACGATATTGTCTGGAATGATCCGGCGAAAATGGCCGAGTCTTACGGCGCATTTATTGACGAGGTACTGGCGCGCGTTCCGGGCTGTAAAATTGTGGTTCAGTCCATACCGCCGACGACTGCGCGGGTGGCTGCCGAGCGTCCGACCATGTCGCTTGAGCGCATTCAGGCATATAACGCGAATCTAAAACAGCTTGCGATCGATAAAGGGGTCTATTTCCTGGATGTCCATGCGGCCATAGCCGGGCCGGATGGGTATATGCCGGAAGAGATTGCGGCTGCGGATGGATACCACATGACCTCGGAAGGCTATCAGATCTGGTGTGACCTGATGAAGAGCCATCCGATTCAGAGTGATTCATCCTATTCGATCGGAGCGGATGGACGCATCGCTTTCACGCAGGGTTCCGCCGCTTCGCAACCGCAGGAACAGGCTGAACCGTCCGCATAAAGCCGATGCGGCATAAACAAGGATAAGTTCCCCCGGCGCAGACCGCAGCGCCGGGGGAACTTGTGTGATGGACTAAAACCGTCCGGGCTGCGGATGGTTTTATCAGGAGGGGACAGGAAGGACAGATGAAAAAGAGATCCGGGCGAAAAAGTGAAAGACTGTTAGTGCTTCCAAAGGTGTTCGCTTTTTTGCAGAAAAAGCAGAAAGCAGAATTTGCCGCAGTGCTGCTGGCGCTGGGGGTATCGGCAGCGCTGACCCAGTTTACACCGCTTGCAATCGGATTTCTGACCGATAATTTGCTGGCGGGACAGGATGCGAACCTCTGGTCTGCGGCGCCGTTGCTGCTGGCAATTCTTGCGGCAAATGTTTTGAATGAAATAATTAAAGTTGCCCGCCGCCTGCTTGTGGAAGATACGGCAACCTGTGTGCAGAAAAACGCGCGGAAAAAAGCTGCGGAAGCGCTGCTGAAAGCGCCGCTTGCCTATTACCGCACCCACATGACGGGGAATATCCACGGAAGACTCAACCGCAACCTTGAAGGACTGAGCAAATTGATCAAGCTGATCTTCATGGATTTTGCTCCGGCAGCCGCAAGCGCTATCGCGGCAATTATTGTGATTTTCACTCAACTTCCTGCAAAAGTGGCCTGCGTGGTGGTCTTGGTAATCCCGATGGGCACCCTGTTGGTCATCCGTCAGATTTCCACCCAAAACGGAATACGCGTCGAGCTGATGGAAAGTAAGGCGTCGATGGACGGCACAATGGTCGAATTGCTGGGAGGGATCGAGACGATCCGAAGCATGGACAGCGCGCAGCTCGAGGCGGACCGCATAGCCGAACGCTCTGAACAGCTGCGGCAAAAAGAGATGCGGCATCACAAAGCGATGGCCTTTTATGATGGGCTGAAGTTTATTAACGAAGCGGTATTTAACGTAATCGTCATCGCGTTGGCGGTTCTGCTTGCCTCACGCGGTCAAATCAGTATAGGCACTGTGCTTACATCATATCTGTGCTTTACACAGCTGACCAGCCCTCTGCGTGAATTGCATCGGATTTTGGATGAACTGGCAGAAAGCCTGGTGCTGGCACAGGACTATTTCAGCGTTGTGGAGCTGGCGCCGGATTTTTCCTATCAACCGGCACTGCCGCCGGCCGGTGCGGAGAGCAAAACGGAAAATGAAATAGAGCTTACCCATGTATCGATGGCCTATGCTGAAAAGCCGGAAGAAAGAATACTGCATGATCTCAGTTTTTCGGTTAAAAAAGGCAGCTTTGTTGGCATCGCTGGACCAAGCGGCTGCGGAAAGTCCTCTCTGATCAAAGCAATCGCCAAAATGGAACCATATGAGGGAAGCATAAAAATCGCCGGACGGGATCTGAGCGAGCTGATCCGTGCGCAGATTGCCGGCATTGCAGCACTGGTTCCGCAAACACCATTTATTTTCGCGGATACAATATACAATAACATCTGCTACGGAATAAACCGAAAAGTGAGCGCAGAAGAGGTGGAAGACGCTGCGAGAAGAGCCGGACTTGCTGAAATGATAGAGCAGCTGGACGGGAAATACCAGTTCATGATTTCGCAGGGAGGGGGTAATTTATCCGGCGGTCAGCGGCAGCGCATCGCGCTTGCGCGCATTTTTCTGCGGCGGCCGCAGGTGTTGATTTTGGATGTAAACTGTAGGATAGCTTAGAGTGTGTTTTGCGTGTATGGAGTTGGAAAGGAGCAGAGGATAACCACACGATACACAGAAGAAAGAGGGAAATGTATATACAGTAAGGGAG